>JBKHVM010000004.1:0-14284 GCA_046570065.1 Bdellovibrionia bacterium | reverse complement strand
GCGATCTTTCTCAAGTTACTTTGCTTGCTCGTTCGCAAGAAGTTAGCCCCCAGTTCTTAAATAGACTTCGTCTTATCAATAATGAGATTGATGTGAAAGTTTCAGATACACAGTCTCTAGGGCAATTGATGAAGATCGCCAATAGGTCTCACGACAATTGTGTTATTGGAGAAAAAATTTTAGGAACTTACCAGCTTCGCTTTTTTCCACGTTTGAGTTTTGTCACAGATCTCACGGCTCCCTTCGCTCTGCGCTGGTGGATTCGTTCTGACAATAATGACCTTTATCAATTACTTCATTTTTGGTTTCAACAGGCAGCTAGAGATAACGAGATCCTACCTATTCATGAAAGATATCAAGCTTATATTGCTGGCCTAAACCGAGCTGACATACAAAGATTGCGCTTGATGATTGATGAGATCTTACCACTTTATTTGGAACACTTCCGAGCCTCATCACAATCACACGGTTTGCCTTGGCAGCTAGTTGCAGCCGTATCTTATCAAGAGTCTCACTGGAACCCTGAAGCTCGCTCTTTTACTGGTGTCAAAGGAATCATGCAGCTCACGCAACAAACAGCTCTTCACCTTGGAGTTGCGGATCGAGAGGACCCCGAAGAGAGTATTTGGGGAGGCGCCAAGTATATACGCATGCTCCTAGACAGAACTCCTAAAGATTTAAATGCTTCGGATCGTCTTGCTCTCACTCTTGCTACTTATAATATTGGTGTCGCTCATCTCTTAGATGCACAGGCATTGGCGCGCCAGAAAAAATTAAATCCCTATGCTTGGCATGATCTCAAAAAAATTCTGCCACTTCTAGAGGATCCAAAAGTGGCAGCAAATCTTAAATATGGAAGGGCTCGCGGGACAGAGACTGTGGCTTTCGTTGAGAGAGTAAAAGCATTCTATAATGTTCTAATCTCTGCAAACTTATAGAATCTCCTACTCTACAGTTACTGATTTTGCCAAATTTCTTGGCTGATCTACATCGTAACCCAAAGTGCAGGCTAAATGATAGGACATCAACTGCAGTGGAATCACAGATAATAAACTATGAGTCGTCCAATGAGAATTAGGAAGTGCTAAATAGTATTGGCTAATAGATCGCAACTTATCATTTTCTCCAGTACCAATAGAAATAATCTGACCGCCTCTAGCTCGTGCTTCCTCAAGATTACTAATGGTTTTTTCGTAGAGATGATCTGTTGGTGCGATCACTACAATTGCCATACGCTCATCAATCAATGCTAGTGGGCCATGCTTCATTTCGCCAGCAGCGTAACCCTCAGCATGCATGTAAGCGAGCTCCTTCAACTTAAGAGCTCCCTCCATCGCAATAGGAAAAGATGTGCCGCGCCCTAAGTACAAAAATCCACGATACTGTTTGAGCTTATTGGAGGCCTCAGAAAAATACTTATCAAAAGCCAATACCGTTTCCATTTGCGAGGGCGCTGCCAACAATGCCTGAACTAGCTTCTTTTCATCTTCCGAAGAAATCTGTTTTTTGACTTTAGCCAAAGAAATTGCCACACAGTTAAGAACGGCAAGCGTTGACGTAAAGGCCTTCGTTGATGCCACGCCAATCTCCGGCCCCGAGTTCATATAGAGATGAGCATGAGCTTCACGATCTATCGACGAGTTTTTAACATTACAAATTGAGAGTGTTTTTGCTCTCATCTGTTTTGCCATACGAATCGCCGCTAAAGTGTCTGCAGTTTCTCCTGATTGAGAGATTGTCATCACTAGTGTCTTTGGTGGCAAAACAGGATTGCGGTAACGGAACTCACTAGCAATATCTGTCTCCACAGGTACTTTAGCTACTTGCTCAATAATATACTTGGCAACACTGCCGGCATAAAAAGAAGTTCCACAAGCTACAACAAAAACGCGATCAATATCAGTAAAGAGTTCGCTTTCAGTAACACCCATTCCACTTAAAGAAATACTGAAACTCTCCGTATTGATATGCGGTTCGATCGCCTGAGCGACAGCTCGTGGTTGCTCATAAATCTCTTTTAACATGAAGTGAGCATAGCCCTGCTTTTCTACCATCTCAGGGCTCCACTTAACTTCGACAACTTCTTTTTTGATCGGATAGCCATTGGCAGAAAAATATTGAACTTTTTCTCTGTCAATCACTGCAACTTCACGATCTTCAAGATATACAAACTTATTCGTGTATTGGATGAGCGCTTGGACATCGCTCGCAATAAAAGATTCGTTCGCCCCTATACCAACAACCAAAGGTGGGCCATCTTTGAAAGCAACAAGTTTACTAGGATCTTTTTCCCACATCACGCAAATCGAAAAAGCTCCTCGAAGATGATCCAAAGTTCGCTCAACAGCTTTATGCAAATCTTTTGTTTCTTCAATCGCATCCGCAATCAAATGAGCCACCAATTCAGAATCAGTATCTGATGTGATCTGCGCACCTTTTTTTAATAGCTCTTCTTTAATCTCTAAATAGTTTTCAATAATACCGTTATGAACTAAGCTAATTCCCTTTACTGTGTGAGGATGAGCATTCCTCTCAGAAGGTGCGCCATGCGTGGCCCAGCGTGTATGTCCGATGCCGATCTTTCCATCAAAGATTTCGCCACCGAGCTTGTCTTCGAGTGCCTTCAATTTACCTAAGGCACGCACGCGCTTGATCTGACCTTGGTGAAGAATTGCAACACCTGCACTATCATAACCACGGTATTCAAGCTTTTTTAAACCACTGACAATAATTTCTTTTGGAGATTGATCTCCAAGATAACCAACGATGCCACACATAAATTATTCGCTCTTTTCAGTTGAATCTTTTTTAACTGCGTAGTTTTCAATATTCGTTTGACGGCCACGCGCTACAGCTAAAGCTTTTGCAGGTACTGGCTTTGTAATTGTGGAACCTGAACCAATGATGGCATCATCTCCCACTTCAATTGGTGCAACAAATTGTGTATCACTGCCCACAAAAACACGATTGCCAATTTTTGTTTTGTACTTTTGTTTATCAACAGCGTAGTTGCAGGTAATAGTACCACAACCAATATTCACTTCTTCACCAATTTCGGCATCACCTAAGTAAGTCAAATGACCTGCTTTTGATTTTTTACCAAAATTTACTTTTTTAAGTTCCACAAAGTTTCCGATGTGAGCTTCTTCACCGATCACTGTCTGAGGGCGCAATCGGGCATAGGGACCTACTGATGCTTTATCTAAAATTTGTGAATGCTCAATGTAACTACCTGCTTTGATTTGCACCGAATTGCCTACAACCGAATCACTAATAAAAGAATTCGATTCAATCACTGAAAATGCACCAATTTTAGTTTGGCCACGCAAAAAGACATTAGGATAAATCACAGAACCTGCAGCAACTTCTACACTCTCTTCGATATAGGTCTCACGTGGATTTAGCATGAGAACACCGTTCTCCATAAGTTGTTTGGCTTTACGTAAAAAAACCAATCTTGTTGCTTTTGCTAATTCTTCTTGAGTGTTAACACCAACTGCTACTTTAGGGGTGGAGCGCAAAGCAGTAACCTTGTAACCCTCTTCCAAGCCAAGGGAGATCATGTCGGTAATGTAGAATTCCTTTTTTGCATTATGATTTTGAATTAAGGGTAACAGGTGAGACAAAACTGCAGCTCTAGCGATATAGATTCCAGTGTTGATTTCATCTAACTTGAGTGTATCTGCCGAAGCATCTTTAGCTTCAACGATGGCTTTGAGTTCACCTAAATGACGGACAATGCGACCAAATTCTCCTGGCTTTTTAACTTTTGCCGTAACAACCGACAAGTCTGATTTAGTTTCACGGAAGTCTTTAACAAAGCTTGCAATATCAGCTGCTTCAATGAGCGGGTGATCGCCATTCATGATCACCACTTCACCATCTAAGCCATCAAGTTGCGCACAACGCACAGCATGTGCTGTGCCTAACTGTTCTGTCTGCAAAAAGGTTAAACACCCCAAAGGCTCAACCACAGATTTTACTAGAGCGTGACCATGCCCAACGACTACACGCACTTCTTTGGCTCCAGCATTCTTTGCGGCAGCAATCGCCTTTTCAATCATAGGGCGACCAGCCACTGGATGAAGAACCTTAGGTAATGGCGACTTCATACGGGTCCCCTTGCCTGCGGCAAGAAGTACCACGGTTAAATAAGTTGATTCAGCTGCACTCTTTTTAAGCGACTTTTCAGTAGTCATTGAAATATCCTTTTCATCATCCAAAAAATCAGTTTCAATCATCCCATGCAAGCAGAAATTTTGCACCATCCAAATTGGGCACAAACAGCACTGGGCACTCCCATTGAGTTGTATCAAAAAATCCACACTTCGGGGCGGCCTATTCTTTTTGTTGGTGGAATTCATGGGGATGAGCCTGAAGGAGTACGCTTAGCACAGGACTTTTTAGCTTGGCTACAAAACACCCCTGATAAGATTGTGCATAATTGGCTGTTAATTCCTGATATTAATCCCGATGGCTCTAGCCGCAAACAACGAACTAACAGCAATGGTGTCGATTTAAATCGTAACTTTCCAAGCCCCGACTGGAGCTCTGAAGCTAAAGCACCACGTTACAACCCAGGACCATCTCCTGGAAGCGAATTAGAAATCCAAGCTTTGATTCAGCTGATTCAAAAACACAATCCAAAGCTTATTGTTCATTTTCATAGTTGGGAGCCCTGTGTAGTCTATACTGGAGCTTCGGCAAAAGTTGCTTCAGAAATTATCGGAAAAGGAACCACCTATCCTGTCCGTGAAGACATAGGTTACCCCACCCCAGGGAGCCTAGGGCAATATGGTTGGTACACTTTGCATACTCCCGTTATTTGTGTAGAAGCTCAAGATCACTCACCACTTGATACCATTTGGCCTATCTTTATGCGTGGCCTTAAATCCTTAATGCAAACTCCTGATTTGGGGCTAAAGAATGATTAGAGCCATTGCTTTTGACTTAGACGACACACTTCTCGATACCTCTGGGATTTTAGTACCCAAGGCTGCCGAAAGAGCCTGTTTAGCATTGATGTCCGTAGGCGCTAGCTGCTCCCTCGAAGAGTGTTTGAATATGCGTAAAGAGCTAGCCGCAAGCGCTTCCCATCCCGAAATTTTTGGTCACATTGCTGATCACTTTGAAGTTCAAGAAAGAGATCTCGCCATCCAATTGGCCATCCAAGAATTTTACAATCCAGAAGTACCCAATACGTTGCCTCTTATCGCCGGTGCTCGAGAAGTTTTACAGCAGCTCTTATCTAAATATGATTTATATTTAGTCACTATGGGCATGAAAAGTGCCCAAGCACAAAAAATTGCCGCTCTTAATATAGCACCCTTTTTCAAAAGAATTTTTATTTTAGATTCCATCCGTGGCGAACGCAAGCTGGATGCCTTTCAAGAAATATTACGTCATAGCAACTACCTCCCAGAAGAGTTGCTCTGTGTGGGCAATCGTCTCTCAGCAGAAATTCGAGATGGCAAGCTTTGTGGAGCCAAAACTTGTTATTTTGAATTTGGTGAACACGTGGGAGAAAAGCCCCAAATGGTTGCTGATATTCCTGACTTTACTATTCGCACACATTATGAGTTGATAGAAACATGCAAACTTTAAAGTCGAGCTTTCTCTTAGTTGGACCATGGCCACAGGAACTCAAGGAAATTGGGGCAGAGATTGTAAAAGACTTAGGAGAAACTAGACGTTATTTTAAGAGTCAGGACTTTCATGTCTTAGGTTTGTCTCTCACCGCAGCTCTAGAAAAAAAATTTGAAGAAATATATCAAAAACTAAAAGAAACGACCCCTTCGACTCAAATTGTTTTGTTAGTGCCAACTGATTATCAACTCGAAAAAATCTTAGACTTACATACTAAGTTTCAGTTCTGCAAAGTCATTCAGGGATTTCAAGATCCACAACTCGAATCCCATCTTTATTCAGCTCTTGAAGTGAGTCATCAAAAGCAACAAGATGAGTTTCTTGTTAAACTGATTGATGAACAAAAACAAAAACTCTTGAATCTTCAATCCGAGCTTGAGCAGCGAGTTGAAAAGCGCACAAAATATTTAACTGAATCTCGACGTAAATTATTTATTACCAACACACGCATTGAGGGCTTTAAAAAAGCTTTGATGTCAGTGCACCAAGCAACCACTCTCCCCGACATAGAAAGGCTGCTTTCTGACTCTCTTGCACCATCTGTAGATACAAGTTGGATCCGAATTTTCTTCTCTCCACATGACGAATTATTCAAAAACCAAGTCGAACAAAAGTTGGATTTTACGATTCAACAAATCAGCCTTCACAACAGTCATCAGCAGATTGGCTCCATATTTTTTATGAGAGCTCCTAACAAACCTTTTCTTAAAGAAGAAATTGATTTCCTCAATCGCGTGGCTGAAGCAGTTTCTTTATCCTTAGATCGTATTACAAAACTCAGAGAAATAGAAAACGTTAAAGAACACTGGGAAAATACATTTAATGCCCTCTCAGAGCCTGTTATTTTAACTGATAAAGATTATAATGTCATTCAGGCTAACACTGCTGCTGTTAAAAAAACATCCTCTAAGGATAAGACCAGCGATCTCTCACAAAAGTGCTACCAACTTCTTTTTAATAGGGAGAGCCCTTGTACGAATTGCAATCGTGGCCAAAACTATCAGATCAAAGAAAGCCAGGACGGTAAAACACTGACTCACGAAGTGACAAGTCAAGACCTGCAGATGGATCATGGAACCAACCCTGTCTTTGTAAACTTCTATCGAGATGTCACAGAAAAACTCAAACTTGAAAAACAAATTTTAGATTCTGCTCGCCTGGCTGAGATGGGCACAATAGGCTCGAGTATTGCCCATGAGCTCAACAATCCTCTTGGAGGCATTCTAACTTTTGCTCAGCTCCTCAAGATGGAGCTCCCCCCAACCCACCGCTTTTATGAGGATGTCTCTCAAATAGAAATGGGAGCTCAACGCTGCAAAGAGATCATTCAGAATTTATTAGGATTCACTCGCAGTCCAAAATCTGATGAAGTTACTGTTTTTAAATTAGAAGAAGCCTTACAGCGAGCTCTCAAAATTTTAGAGTTACAGACCAAGTCAAAAGGCATTCAGATTCAATTTGAACACCAGGTCCACCAAGATTCTGAAATACAAGGACATATTAACCTAGTCTCTCAAGCTCTTAAAAATATAGTGCAGCTAGCTTTGGATAACTTCAGAAATTTAAAGAACCATAATGCTGAAAAAATTAACATTGTATTAAGGGCCTCCCAAGAAGAGATTGTTTTAGAAGTACATAATCACTTACCTTATAGCTCAAACCCTAATATTCATGCTGAGTTAGCACTACCTATAGCTAACCAAATCCTGCGTGATCATAATGCTCGCCTTGATTTTAGGCCTGATGCCAACAGCAATTGGATGGCAAAAATTTCCTTCTCTCGTCCAGTTTTAAGGCCTTAAAGCCTTTACCAGTGCAGATTTTTTGACACCACCGTCAAATTTGTTATCCTAATAAAAGGTAGCGAGCCCACCATGGAAGGAAGGTTCATGCGCACTCAAAAAGTTCTTATATTGGATGACGAGTCGAGCTTACGCACAGCCCTGTTTAGAGTTCTTGATCGCAAGGGCCTCAATGTCATAACTGCAAATAAAATAGAAGAAGCAAAAGTCTTAATTCAAGGCGATACTGCTTTGGATTTGGCAATTTTGGATCTCAATTTACCTGACGGGGACGGCATAGAATTTATGACTTACCTCAAGGGTCTTAATCCCGTCACTGAAGTCATTATTCTTACGGGCCACGCTTCTATTGAAGCAGCAATACGAGCTACACAAAAAGGCGCTTTTCACTTTGTTACAAAACCATTTAATCTAGATGAACTGATGAGCCTTGTCGACAAAGCGCTGACTCACAAAAAACTTCAGCAAGAAAATATCCAACTACGCACTGAACTCAATAAGAAATATAAATTTGACCAAATTGTTGGCAATAGCGAGCCGATTCAAAACGTGCTTCGCCTCATTGAAAGAGTCGCTGATTCAGATTCGACAGTGCTAATTCAAGGTGAATCAGGAACTGGAAAAGAACTGATCGCCAAAGCCATTCACTATAACTCGTATCGCGCTAACGGTCCTTTTGTGGCTATTAATTGTGGCGCTATTCCCTCGGAACTCCTGGAGTCAGAACTCTTTGGTCATACCAAGGGCGCTTTTACTGGAGCGGTTGCCAATCGTATTGGTCGTTTTGAAATGGCTGATGGTGGGACTATCTTCTTAGATGAAATTGGTGATTTAGAACCTTCTCTTCAAGTTAAAATTTTACGAGCGCTGCAAGAAAGAAGTTTTGAACCCGTGGGTTCAACAAAAACAGTGAGTGTTGATGTGAGAGTCATCGCAGCTACAAATATTAATCTAGAACAAGCTGTTGATGAAGGTCGCTTTCGTGAGGATCTTTTCTATCGACTCAATGTCATCCCTATATTGGTCCCTGCTTTGCGCGAAAGAAAGTCAGATATCCCACTTTTGTTGAATCACTTTATAAACCTATTTAATAAAAATAAAGGCAAAGGCCTTCAGGGAATGACAACCGAAACAATGGAGTGTCTGACTCAGTACCCTTGGCCTGGAAATATTAGAGAGCTCGAAAATTTGGTAGAGCGCATGAGTATCCTTAAAGGGCAAGGACTCTTAACGCCAGAAGATCTGCCTCTGAAGTATAAATCACAAAAATCTTCACAACAGGAGTTCAACATTGTCGATATTCCTGATGAAGGCATGGATTTTAACTCAGCAGTTGATGCTTATGAGAACGCTTTGATAACACGAGCACTCGAAAAGACTGGTTGGAATCGAAATCAGGCAGCTGCTCTACTCAGACTTAATCGCACCACATTAGTTGAAAAGATAAAAAAGAAGGGCCTCGCACCTAAAGATATGTCGATGTAAAAAAAGCCTCCCCAGTGGAGGCTTTTTAGTTTCTATAGTTTATAGCCACTTAAAACTATTAAAAGCTCGATTGCAAGACTCTGCTGTAGCCTTAAAAGCCTTAAAACTATTATGACAGGTTAAAACAACAACACGTTGGTTCTGTAAAAACAAAACTTGCCTGATTTGTTTTTGATTTTCTTTTTGAGCTAAATCAATGACCAAGGCAGGTGCCTTACCTATTTTGATAGATTTTTGTGCCAAGATCTCAAATCCATAATTTGGATAATCGCGAATCCACTTCTTAGAGTACTCATCCAATGAAGCTTCCTCTTTTAAATCATCAATACGAATACTCAAAGTCCCATTATTTTCTAAGCTTTTAAAACGAAATTGTTTGCTTGCACTCTGATTTTGCATCTCCAAAGTCCACTCGTTCTGCATAAGATCCATAGCAAAACCTAAACTTTTGAATGCTACTGTCGATATTTTTTCGCTAAGTTTCGCACTGCCCATTCCTGGCATGGGAGCCGCTAAAGATATAGAAACAAAAAATTGGAAAACAATAACAATAGTTGCACGCATGCAATTATTGTTATTCTTTTTTATCGGAGACGCAAGCCACGATTTCTTTTTCGAAATTATAAATATAAATTCGACTTAAACCATCTTCTTTGAGTTCCAAAGCAAGGCGCGTTGGAGTTTCTCTGTTGATATCAGCATTTACCACAGAGAAAGGTATTTGCATAAAAAGCGAATCACATTGACCTTTTGGAAGTACAGACTTGAATGAGCTGGCCTTACCATCGTTCTGCAATAAAATCAGGGAGTCTTTGAGTGGACCGAGAAAAACACTTTGAGCATTATCGAAGCCTTTTCGATAGACTTCTTTTTTACTCCTAACATTTAAACCGACCAGTTCAGTCTTTCCGTCTTTATCTTTCTCTAAAAAGTAGATGTACTCATGATTTAAAAAGTGAGGAGTTATGATTTCCTTATCATCAACTGCGTAAAAACGCTGTTGCTTTTCTTTTTGAGGCTCAGCCACAAAAACTATTGATTTCTCTCCCTCATGTCGCACAAATAGAACCTTGTAATCTCCATTATTCTCTGAGCCGCGCACGTAGAGATCTGAACCTTTTCCCTCTGTCAGGCGGTGAATGTTGTTTCCAAAAAGATCACTGTAATAAACATTTCCACCAAATTGACTAATTCGATTTTGAAAACCATTCTCCCAGAGATTTTCTTTTATCTGGTCTGTATTAGAAGAGTACAGAATCTCGGTTGAGGTTAGATAGGTCGGAGATTTGATAATACCATCCTGAAATGTCAGACGGCGAGATGAACGCTTATCGAAATCGTATTCATAAACTTGTGAATGCGAGTGTTGAAAATACTGACTCCCTACAAAAAGAAGACGATCTCCTGCTGGCGAAAAGGAAGGCTGAGAGTTTTCTCCTACAGGAGTTATTAATTCAAAAGGAATTTTTTTGCTGGAAACTTTTGATTGTGGCGCTCTTTGTCCACCACCACTCTGGCACCCTACTATCAATACAAAAACAAAGAATACTTTAAAAAAATTAAACATGCCCTTTCTTATCGGCAACTCGCAGAATTTTTTGCAGAGCCGAAGAAGGATTTAATTTTTTTAAGTTTTCGGCACTCGACCATTGATACTTTTTCTTTGTCGACACTTTTCCTTTTTGAATCAAAACGTAAATATTATGATGAGTGATGCTGTGTTTTAAATCAAATTGAGTCGGTTTCTTCTCTGATTGGTAAATTCGCCCAGGAAAAACCGGTTTTCCTTTTAGGAAAGGTAAATAGTCATTTACTACGAGTCCAAGTTCTTTTTGTCTATTTTGCACGAGATCCACATGCCATATCCAAACTTCAGGCTTTCGTCTCACTTTTTTCAATGGGAGTTTTTCAATAAGATCTTCTTGATGTGCCTTACAGGACTTTAGCCAAGGACACATCATACAAGTAGGACTTTGAGGGGTGCAGACTGTGGCCCCAAGCTCCATCAAGCCTTGATTGACACTATCTGCCTCGCCAAGTTCTGCAAATCTGTCAGAAATTTCTTGGAGCTTGTCTCTCCATTGTGGCTCCCACCATTTCCATTTAAGACCTAAATAACGAGTTAAGACACGAATGACATTGCCATCAATTACACCTACTTTTTCTTGAAATGCGATACTCGAAACCGCACGCGAAGTATAAGGACCAAATCCCGGAAGCTGAATCAACTCTTGCCACGTCTTCGGAAAATCAATTTTTGAGAGCTCAATAGCCGCTTTATGTAAATTTCGAGCCCTGGAGTAATAACCTAATCCAGCCCAAGCCTCTTCTACTTCATGCACTTCTGCAGCCGCTAGGCTTTGAATATTTGGAAAGCGTAAAAGAAATCTCTCAAAGTAAGGTATCACTGCAACGACTGTAGTCTGCTGAAGCATAACTTCTGATAACCAAATGCGATACGGATCCTTATTTTGCCGCCATGGTAGATTTCGTTTGTTGGCATTGTACCATTTTATGAGTAACTTATGATCAGAGGCCAAGGACTTAGAAGAAATGATATCTGATTTCATGGCCGCCACTGTAATCAAAATCTTGAGGAGAGTCAAAAAATGGAATTTAAACCTTTAAGCGGCAGAGAGTTCCCTCGGTTTTCAGCAATCAAAACATTTTTCAGATTGCCAATAGCTGACATTCAACAAGATTTTGATGTCGCCCTTTTTGGTATTCCCTACGATGGCTCTGTTTCTTATCGCCCTGGTTGCCGGTTTGCTCCCTCACGAGTTCGCGAAACTTCGTCTCTCGGTAGAGGTTTTCACATGGATCGAGCGCAAAACTTTTTCGAAAAACTCCGTGTTGCTGACATAGGTGACTGCCCCATTGTCCCCATCGATCAAGTTCAAACCTATGCAAAAATCGAAAGTTTTGTGACTTCAGTTCTTGATCATAAAAAAAGATTTTTAGCAGTAGGTGGCGACCACTCCACAACTTTGCCAACTCTTCGAGCCCTTCACAAAAAATATAAGACCAAACTAGCATTTATCCACTTTGATGCGCACTTAGATACTTATCCTGCAGCTTGGGGTTGTGAATATCACCATGGGTCCTTTTTAAGACATGCTATCGAAGAGGGGCTTGTTGACCCTAAAAAGACAATTCAGCTTGGCATTCGTGGCCCCTTAGCAGGCAGTGATGATTTAGATTTTATCAAACAACATGGAATCAATGTTTGGACTGTCGACCGCATTCGCAGTGGGTCTCTTGAGAATGTCCTTAAGCAGTTACCAGAGTTTGACCAAACACCCACATATATAAGTTATGATATCGATAATCTTGATCCTGCTTACGCTCCGGGGACTGGAACGCCTGTACCTGGAGGCTTAACCACATATGAAGTGCAAAGAATTTTTAGAGCACTAAAAGTCCCCAATTTAGTTGGAGGAGATGTTGTTGAAATCTCTCCACCTTATGATCACGCAGATATCACAGCTCTTGCAGGAGTGGATGCTCTCTTTGAGATGTTACATTTGATGGCGGTAAAGCAGTAACTTTTAGTTACTGCCTTCTGGCTTATCTAATTGGGTCCAAAAAACAAACTGACGCTTGGACTGCTCTGGATAAAGGTGTGAATACCAATAATAGTTTCTGAGGATACTAGAAACATATTCACGCGTTTCACGGTAAGGAATCAAATCCATAAAGATAAGTGAATTCTCTGTAGGATAACGTTTACGCCACTCATCCACCCGCAAAGCTCCGGCATTGTATGCCGCCAAAACATAAAACACATTTCCATCGTAACGTTTTAGCAAAGTGTCCAAGTACGTCGTGCCCAACTTAACATTCAAGTCCGGATCGTAAAGCTGTTCTGCCGCAATTTTTCTTTTTACAATAGAATTTGCTGTTCTCGGCATGATTTGCATGAGGCCTCTCGCTCCAACACGACTACGAGCCTCTTCTTGGAAAGCACTCTCTTGGCGAATCAATGATAAAACTAACAATGGATCAATAGTTTTGGTGTGATTATCAACGATTTCATATCTCCAAAGAGGGTACATGATCTTTAAAGAAGAGTACGATTTAAAGCTGACATCCTCACTAAATAATTGCGATAGAATCTGGAATTTATGCAACGGCAGCTGAGTGCGATGATATAAAAATCCTAGATACAAGCGGAAGTGAGGCTCCAATGAAGTCACATCTGGAGGTTGAATGCGAGTCATCAAAAGGCGCGCATGATCAAACTTTCCTTCTCTTAAGAAGGCTTCAACAAAGGCCACTCGTAAATTCAAAGAGTCAGACTGTGTGGTTCTAAAAACAATTTTTGGTTCGATCTGCTCTTTAACTCTTTTAAAAACAGCATCATCTCGCTCTAATGAAAACAACACGGAGTGAAAGCTCATGGGATATTGACTAAACCGCTCCAATACAGCCGTCCCGTTAGTGTTTGCTGCGACCACTTCTTTGCTGTCTGTTTCACTTTTATTTTTACTATTGCAGTGAGAGATCCAATATTGAGCTCGTGAGTGAATAAATCCTAAGCCTGATAACTTAGGAACTTTTTCGAGGGCCGAAACAGCACTCGTACAGTTATTATCAAGCACTTCGATCATTCCTAAACGGAAAGCGCCACGAAAAGCAGACTCGTCTTGAGCACAAGCAATTGCCTTACCATACATTTCTTTAGCAGATTGTTTAAAGTCCTCTTTAGGAAAGCCCGACTCTAATTGAGATCCTAAGGCTGTGTAGAGATGAGAGGTCTGACATTCCTCTTTGCTTTGTAAAAATTTACTGAACTTTAAAACATTTTCTAATTTTTCTTTGCCAACGTTAGCAGTAGATTGTTGAAGATCTAATTTATTTAATTCTGCCAGATTTTTTTCTTGTAAACTGATGCGAGGCCTTGATGAGCGAGGAGTTGAACTCACTTTTGCCTCGGAGTTCTCATTAAAAATCTTACAAATCTCTTCATAATCTTTTTTAGTTTCGCAGACTTTAAGTATTTGCCCTGCCGGAGTCAGCTTTGAGTCATTAAATGGCTCTTCTTTTACGAATAACATGATTTGAGCCCTCTTAGGGTCAGTCTCAAATCCATCAGCATTTTTTTCTAACAATGTATTCATCGTTGGCGCTTGCTCTAAGGCCTCTACAACTTCAGCTTGTTTTGGATTTGGCTTGGTTGAAAAACCATGAATCTGAAATCCAGAAACCAACACCACGATGAATAAAATTGTTTTCAAAAAAGTCCCCATCAAGCTGCCCCATTTCTTGTCTACAACTTTTACGCTTTATCTAACCAGTTTAGCATAGGGCTTCCTTGATCCCTACCTTTTCTCAGAATTACATACAAAAGT
>JBKHVM010000003.1:64263-85353 GCA_046570065.1 Bdellovibrionia bacterium | reverse complement strand
TTATCGAAGATCCAGCCCTGGTCTGCGATAAAACTTCGTTCACAGATGCAAAAGTAAAAAATTAGTGACTTCTTTAAATATGGTTTTAGTTAATTTAGCAGGGCTAGGAACCAACACTATTCCTAATGTTGACACGAGTTTGATGACTCAAATAGATGCTGCATGCCCAGGTTCAGGAAGTTGTTTTTCTTCTGATGAAGCTGATCTTACTTTTGACTCAGATGCGGCTATGGCGCCAGACGCAGAGCTCACCAAAAAAGCGACCGCTTATTTGATGCGTTCTATTTTTGCTACATCAGAGTTTGGCACTAGTAAAACAAATTGCAACTTTGCGGCTTTTTCAGGAGCAACAGACTCAGCAACTCTTTTGGCGGCAATGTCTAATTGCTGTGTCCCTTAGGAGTTATTTTGAAGTTATTAATTTCTTTACTCTCAGTACTAATCCTCTTACCACTTACGGCACTAGCGGATGATTTTGAATTGACACGAACGTACCGCTCAACTCGAGCTTTGGGTATGGGTAGTGCTTATTCCGCTGTGGTAATGGGAGGAGATAGCCTTTATTATAATCCTTCAGCACTCGCTTACAATGAAGGTATTAATATCGAGATTGCAAATGTTAATTTTGGCGTCAATGGGCTCGATGTGTACGAAGATATTCAAGGCTTGCCAGCTAATCCAACACTTTCAGATTATGATAGTTTGTTTGGAACTAATATTTGGTTAGGGTCAAATGGTAGAGCCACTATCACTTTACCCTATTTTGGTTTTGGATTGGCACAAGATGCCGTAATAAAATTTTATGCCCGAGACCCTGGTTTACCCACTGTAGAGACCTACTTCAAAAATGACACAATCACTTCAATAGCATTTGCCTCGACACTTGGCCCCGAATCCACGGTGGGTCTAAATTTTAAACGAATTCATCGAGTGGGTGGTTATACGTCTCAGTTAGATCCTTTAACCTTAGGTGACGTTGATGCTGTTTCAAATATCCAATCAAATTTTGCTAATGCAGGAGTTGGTTATGGTATTGATTTGGCATTTAGTCACAAGGTTAAGGCGCCATTTAATCCAACTGTTGCTTTGGTTTGGGAGGACGTGGGTTCTACTGCATTTACAAAGTCGGCTGGAACAGATGCTCCACCATTGATTCGAGATAATATTACCTTGGGGCTTGGTGCTTCTGTTGACTTGCCTGGGATTGATTGGTTGATCGCACTTGATTACACTCATGCAAACCAAAATGGCATTGATCTAGGCAAAAAAATTCATATAGGACAAGAGTTGTCTTTGCCATTCATTGATTTGAGAGCTGGATACAGTCAGGGATACCTTAGCTATGGAGCAGGTTTTAACTTTTTCCTTTTTCGTTTCGACACAGCATTCTACACTGAAGAATTGGGAGTCTATCCAGGACAAAACCCAGACAATCGAATTCAAATTGGTTTGACGCTTGATTTAAGCTTTGATGCTAACTTCAAATTGACAGATAATAATGGGCGAAAGCGAAAGTTAAAACAACGAAGATAGGTTTTTTCCCATTCATGTTAAAAGTAACAAAAGTTGAAAAGCGTCATCTCATTCAAGAGATCATAAAAGATTTTGATCCTAATCAAACCTGTTGGGTCGTTTCAGATTTGCGCACCAAGTTTGAAATTCAAACTTTTCTTCTACAAAAGTATGGCTTCTTTCAGGATGAATCAGTTCTTCGTGCTAGTGATTTATGGAAGTTACTTTTACGACGACGCTATCCCCAAATCAAAGTAGTAAGTGAGGCATTCTTACGCACAGTTTTGCGCCACTACTTAGATGAAAACAGCGAAATGTTGCAGGGAATAGATTCAGGTTCAGAAAAGACTCTGATGGCTTATTTGGATCATATGGCTGGTATTCTTTTGCATCCTAATGGTCTTGAATCCATGCGGGAATGGTTTGAGCAAAATCCACAAAGTGCACAAAGATGGCAAAACTGGTTTTTACGGGCACAGCTGGCCATGAATTATTTAATTCAGCAACAAAAGATTATCTCTCCCAAGTGGGTTGCTTCTTTTTTGCAAAATGAACTCAATCTTCACGGTGTTTGGCAGCGAAATCTCATAGTTGATCTGGGAGCAGAAATTACCAGTGGCGAAGCTGAAGTTTTTAAATTGCTATCCCAGGCTATTGATATTGAAATTCTCAAGCCTTCACCGCCATGGCAAAACAAGTTTAAATATTTGCTCCATCCGTATAAAAAAGTCGAAGAAGGTTCTGTCTCCCGTAGTTTGAAATTAATTCAGGAAGATAAGAAGCATTCAGAAGTGCACCGTCTTTCGAGTGCCTTAGCAGAAGTTAAGTGGGCCGTTGCAAAGACAAGTGAGTGGATAGCCCAAGATGTAGAGCCCAGTAAAATTGCTATTATTGCCCCAGATATTGAGCACTATTGGCCCGTGTTAAAAAGTTTTTTAGATGTGCAAGGGGTGATTGCACAAAAAAATATGAGCACGAAGTTTCAATCCTTTGGATCTATCAATAATTGGTTGGCTCAGCTTCGCGTTAGAACAGGCTTGCCAAACTCAACGGATTTAGAACTTGCAACTTATAGTCAGCCTACGAGTGCAATGAAGTACGAAAAATTTAAAGCACTCTTTGCGCAAATCTATAGCCCAGAGGATTTAAAGCGCGACCAAAAAATAGAAAAATATTTTAGTAGCGAAATACAAGCTTATGAAAAGCTTAATGCTCGAGAGTTTTTAGTAAAAGCTCTGTTTTTTTGGAATGGAGAGGTCACAGAAGTCTTAGAAAAAGTTTTTAAAGAAGTTCTCAGCAACTCATCTGTGCAAATTCGTTTGCGCTGGAGTCAGTGGTTAAAATACTTAGAGACTATTTGTGCTCAAAAAGAAGAAGTTCTTTATTACGAAGAGCGCACTGGAGTTCAGTGTGTAAAACTGCAGTCCGCAGGATCATTTGGATACAGTCATAGAATATTTTTAGGGCTGGCAGATGAAAATTTAAAGGTACCCTCTTCGATGCAACTGACACAAGATGAATACTTTTTGGTTCAAAAGGATCTAGATTTCACCATCGAGAATCCTGATATCTCTTGTTTAGATTTTGATTTACGCTACATCACTGAGGCCCAAAGTGAACAGGACTGTTACTTGTTTGCGAATACGGATTTTGAGGGACGCATTTTAAGTCCTTCGGCTTTTTGGTTGGAGCAAGAAAAGGCAACTGGGCTTGTTCTCTTTGCCGAAACATCATTAGAGACAGCTTGGGATTTACGACAAAAACAAACGCCTTACAAAAACAAGAGAGTTTTAGAAGATTTAAATCTTTCTAATTACGGTAAAGTTCCTTTTTTAGGGCAAAAAAAATTGTCTCCTTCGAGTTTAGATGATTATTTTAAGTGTCCCTTTATTTTTGCTGCCAAAAGAGTTTTTAATCTTGAGGATCATGCCGAAATTGATTTGGATCTTGATCCCAGAACTTATGGAACTTTAGCCCATGCTCTTTTTGATGCTTTGGTGAAAGAGCCTTTTACAAGCGACTACAGCGAAGAAGAAATCTGCGCGGTTCTTGATACGGTTAAAGCAGAAGAAAAGTTGATTTTTGCAGATGAGAGATTGTGGGCTTCATTGAGGACACAGTTTTTAAACTTAGCCCTTAAGTTTTTAAAAGCAGAAAAGGCAAGACGAGAGGCTCTCGGCAACAGCTTTCACACGCTTCACAAAGAATTATCAGTTCAGTTTTATTACAATCCCTTGACTCGTCAAGTCTCAAAAAATTCTGAAAGCTCCGAGGATTGGCAAATCAATTGTCGTATTGACCGTGTAGATAGTGATGGCAATTACCTTGCTATTATTGACTACAAATCCAGCGTGGCTTCTGCGCCACCAGTTACATCTTGGATTAAGCAGCGTAAATTACAGATGCTTCTTTATCTCTGGGCCTTTGAAGCCAACGAAGACTTGTCAGCGGGGCAAGAAGTGGTGGCCTTATTCTATTATATTTTTAAGAATTTTAGTCTGAAAGGCTACCAGGCAAATGAGGTTGCTGGAACTTTATTTGGCCCACCCAAGAAAAAGTCTAAAGAGAATACGCTTGCTCATAAAATTGACCTATTAGCAGATTTTAAGAAGCTACTGGATGAAGCAATGATTAGGATCCAAGTCGGAGATTTTGCGCCTAAGCCGCTTAAAGAAGAGACATGTAAGACATGTCAGTGGAGACAGATATGCAGAGCCCCTCACTTGATGTAGTTACAAAAATTATTAAAGCAGGTGCAGGTGCAGGTAAAACCACAGATCTGGTCGAGCTTTTTATTTCTTACACCCACCAGTTTTTGGACACCCATCAGCGTTGGCCGCGTATTGTGATCACTACCTTTACTCGAAAGGCCACGCAGGAGCTTAAAGAGCGTATCTTGCACAGAATTGTTCAGTTGCAGGGGCAAAACTCCCAATCAGTTTACAGTCCAGATTTTTTGGAAGAATTATTCTATTTTGTTAATAGAAAGTCCTTTGTGCAAATTTCTACAATCCATGGAACTTTGAGTTTGTACTTGCGACGAGTGGCTGCGGCGATGGAATTGAGTCCAGATTTTCAATTAGCAGCACCTCAAGAGAATGCACGTTTGGAGCGCATTCTTTTAAAAGATATCTTTGTTAGCAACCCATCTTATATGTCATTGCTCGAAGAAGTTAAGTTCGACGTGATTCATAAAGCACTCACTAAGTTTTATCGCCTTTGGATGATGAACCCAGATCTCAAGTTTATCAGCAAAGAAGAGTTAGAAAAGCTACAAGAGAGCTCATTAAATCAGATGCATAAAGAGCTTCTGAAATACATTAAACTCATTCAGAGTGACTGCACCCAAGAAAAGTGGCTAGCTTATCTGGCGCAAATGGAAAGTCATTGTGAGGCTTTTTTAAAGGGTTCACTTTTAGAAAAGCATAAAGAATTGATGGCGGCTTTGAGTTTAAAAAAAGAGAGTTTTTCTAAAGCTAAACCTCCATTTTCGCAACAACTCTCAGAAGATTTTGACAAATATCGAAAAGAAGCAAAAAGCCAACTTGCTAAATTTGAAAAACAACTAAGTTCTATTGATAGACATCAAGAGTCTTGCGAAATATTTGCAAGCTTAGCGAAAGAATTCTGCCAAGGACTTTTCAATAATAAATTAAAAAAAGCAACTATCACGATGGAAGACTTGGAGCTGCTCTCGGTCTATGCTTGTCAGCATTACCCTGAGGAGACGGAGCTTTTTAGCCGTGAGTGGGATTTTTGGATGGTGGATGAATATCAGGATACAAGTCCCATTCAAGTAAAAATTCTGCGTGCCTTGATAGGTTCCAGTCCTTGTTATTATGTTGGGGATCCCCAGCAAAGTATTTATCTTTTCCGTGGGGCGAGAACTGAAGTCTTCCAAGAAAAAATCCAGGAGGTTCTCGCTAATAATGGTATTTTTGACGAAAAATTAAAAAATTACAGATCCTCACGCAGTGTTCTTTCTTTTATCAATACACTTTTTCAAAAAATTGACTCAGAGATGTTCTCAGCTATGGAAGTGGCTCGTTCAGATGAAAAGTCACAGCTTTTAGATGGTAACAATATTCAAATTATTCGTGTTTCCTCCGAAGAGAGCCCTCTAGCTCCAGAAGGAAATACTGAAGAGAATGAAGAGAATCACGATGACGAAGCCTCGGAAGAGAACGAGTCAGCATTAACAACTGACATTCAATCTCATGCAATCGCTATACGTATCCAAGAGCTAGTAAAGTCAGGAGCTTCTTTTGAGAGCATTTGTGTGTTGGTGCGAACACGTAAACATGCCGAAAGTGTGGCTAGAGGTCTAAGTCTATTCAAAATTCCATTGCAAGTGCATGGTGTAGGCTCTCTTTTTAAGCGACGAGAAGTCCTAGATATTATGCTCTTATTGAAGTTTCTCTTAAATCCTTCAGACAATATCAATCTTGTTGGTTTGTTGCGCACACCTTGGTTTTGGTTAGAAGATCAAGATATTGCCAGAGCTTCACAAAAAAGAACAACACACCTTTGGGCGGCCTGTGTTGAGGAGTTGTCCCACAACAAAGTAATTCAACAGTTGCAGGAGCTTCTGCAGTCAACTCAGAGCTTAGGTGTTTATTGGACTTTGATGAAGGGTTTACAGGCTTCAGGTTTTATGGATCATCATCTGGCTTTAGATGAGACCCAGCGGCGAGAGGCTAATGTGTGGAAAGTGCTGACAAGTCTTTCACAACAAGAAAAAAAGCCAGGATTCAATTGGATAGATTATGTCAAAGCAGCAGAGGAGCAGATCTCTGGTGAAAATGAAAATGAAGACGGAGATGCTGTACCTGTGATTGAACCTAAAAGAGTGAATATCATGACAGTGCATGCTTCCAAGGGTTTACAGTTTGATCACATTGTTCTGCCTTTTATGAATAAGCAGCATAAAAAATCTTCTGGTGAGTTCCTTATGCACTCCGAAGAGGATAACTTGTGGACTTTGCAGGTGATGGATCATGCAGAAACTAAGTTAACCGCAAGTGCCTATGGTTTGGAATTGGTAAAAAGATTAAATGCCAGAGAGGATGCTGAATCCACCCGTGGTTTTTACGTGGCCCTAACGCGAGCCAAAGAAACTATAACCCTGATTACCAGTGAAAAAATTCTAGCACAGTCTTGGGCTAGCTTTTTGCCAGATTACTCCTCGGAGGGATTAAAAAACTGGGGGGATTGTGAGTACTCGGTGAGACATTTTCGAGGAGAAACACTAAATATAAAAGCCATGGCTCCCGGGGAGACTCGTTTGCAGGAGAATGCTTCATTGGCACCAATCAAAGCATGGTGGGATCATACGGCATCGACAGAAAACTCAATTAGTTCGATGTTGGGAGCCAAATATAAGATTCAAGAAAAGAATTACGTCGCTCGTCTGGAAAAAGCTCAGTTTGGTACCGAAACCCATGCGCTCTTTGAGTCACTCAAATACCAAGATTTAACTCAAGTCAAAAAGGAATGCCAAGATAGCGGATTGCTCTCAGCTTTAGACTATGTTGCTGGGCTCAAGGAATTAGATTTAATTTCTCTCATAAAAGATGGCGCCACAGAATTTGGTTTTGCCTTTAAAGAGGGCGCCAAAGTATTTCAAGGGCAAATTGATTTATGGGGAAAATGGAACTCTCAGATTTGGATTGTCGATTATAAGACCGGTTCTACTAAGTTTACAGAACAAGCTTTTCAGCAGCTAAGTTTTTATCATGTGGCATTAAGTCGTCTTCGGGAAGTTGAGGCAAGTGCGAAAGTTAATTTAGTGGTAGTTTATCCCTTTGAAGAAAAGTGCTCTCTTCGAACTCAATGTCTAAAAGAAAGCTTAAAAATTGTAGAACAAACTACTGGCATTGCGTTTGAGCAAAACGTTTGAGTTCGTCAGAGCTAGCTCGTTTTGGATTAAAAGTTGCTGCGCGATCGAGTGTCCACACAAAATTCCCCATGTACGGGGTATAAATATTTTTGTAAATAAGGCCATCACAAATGCCTTCAAGTCCTTTATCTGTCATATACCAATCTTTGTGATAGCCAACAATTTTTTGGGTAGTGCCACTACTTCCTGTACATGTGTACTCACAACTCCAATGCCGTCTAGTGCCGAACCATGTCTCCTCAAAGAGTTGATATTTTTTGGAGAAGGGATCTGCAATGCAGCTGCACGTAGAAGCAGCTGCTTGTTGAGTCATTAAAGAGGCCAAAACAATAGATAAAGTAAGTAATAATCTCATAAATTACCTGTTAAGCTCTGGATTCGTCATCAAAGTGAGTTTTGAAAGATAGTCTACTACTTTGAGGTTAGTTGCGTAGGTAGCTTCATAGTAATTGCGTGAGAACAATTGCCCAGAAACATAAGCTCCTGCCATCAAACTGCGACTTTCAACACTTAAAAATGCCATTTCTGCTGCACCCAGAGCTGGATTTGCCTGAGAAGCCGCCTGCATTTTAGCTTGAGATTCTTGTCCCATTTTTTGTAATGCAGAATTCATAACCACAGCCAAACTTGATAAGATTGGGTTTGTAGAAGCTCTTTCTGCAAAAATTTGACGAGCATTTAAAATCTGCTGAACGGCTGCCTGCTGTTGGGCCTCAGGAGCAAAGCTCATAAGGAAGCCAGTGCTAACATTCAAGCGCGTAAGATCTTGAAGCGACTTCATTAAGGCATTCGCTAATTCTGTGACAGCTTTGTTTGAATCTAGTCCGGCAGCTTTGTAAGCAGCATTATCAGCTGCGATAGCGACTAACTTTTTAGTGAAAGCACTCTTCTGAGAAGCCAAATTCTGATTGGCTGCAAGTAATTTACTTCTTGCCGCATCCGCCATGATTTTTGCTTCGTTCTTGTCTTTAACATTTTTAGACATTTCAATCATCATTTCAAAAGTCGACATTTCAGCAAAGGTCGCAGTTAGAGCTGTAACTTCTGCACCCGCTCTCTCTGGCGATGCGAATTGTGACAACTCTTTATCGATGGCAAGCATTTCAATGAGTCGCTGAGAAATTGTTGAGTCATCGAGTGCCCAGTACTGAGTGCGAACTGCTGAAGAATCTTTACCTGTTAACGCGCTCACATTTACACGGTCTTGAGGACCTTTTCCTAAGGACATACCAACTTTAAATAAGTTAGCGTAATTGTCCTCGTTTCTGAGAGCTGGCGATTCGAGTGATAACACACCCTGAATTGCAGAGTAGAGACGTAATGTGTCTGAAGTCTCAGTAGGAATGCCCAGAGCAATCACGCGTCCATCAGGCATTTGATGAGTGGCTTGAAGTTGGCCAATCATTGCCTCGGTGAGGGTGTTGATTGTAAACATGTTTTCGAGATTACCTTCAGCCAATTCAAAATCTAAATCGAGAGGGCTCAAGTTCAGATTAATTGAATCGTACTTGTAGTGAGGGTAACCAATCATTGTTAACATTTGAAGAGCTACAATCTTAGGGTAAATAAGACCAACAGTATCAAGACGGTTGTCTGCAGCTAAGATATCCTCGAGTGCTCTGTACTCAAATACGATTACACTTTCTTCTTTTGTTGTTTGGGCATTGCCTTGAGCATCAACTACTGGCTGTCCGTCTTTATTAAGAACAGGCTTTTCTTCCTTTAGAATTTTTCCAGAGAAACGATGTTCGTCTAAGAAGTTAGTTCCTTTAGTTGGAGCTCTCATAAGATTGTTATAGAAGTTAAGAGCGAGTGTCGCTGCATTACGGTAGTCTGCAACCACTTCTTCAGAGGCTCTTTCAATATAATTCTTATAGAAATACTCATCTACGAACTGTCTCATTTGGAACATTTGATACATGCTGTAGCTTAGAGCTCTAGATTTTTCTAAATAACCGAACTCTAATCGGTCCCAAGCGTGGAAACCATTTACATAATTCTGGTCAAACTCAGCAATCATGTTTTGCACGATTTCAGTAGCTGAAGTTCCTTGGTCAAATCTTTGACATGTTGGCTCGTACCCAACATGGATATCAGTACAGTATTTGTATGGTTTTACCATTAAAGTGAAAGCTTGTTCAGGAATAGTATTCCAGCCACCTTTTTTGGCAACGGCTTGTTCAAGTCGTCCAATATCAATGTTCTCACCATTGCGTGCAGTCTGTAAGCCCACTTTTGCAAAGATAGAATCTGCATTTTGTGAAGCTTCGATGAGACCAGTGTGTGTAGCTCTTAAAGCATGGATGTCATACAAACCAATCCCACCCCAGCTAAAGTTATCAGGTGAGAAGTAGTCCATCACTGACGAGTAGTTTCTTTGTGAGTTCTCACCAGCTCTAGAGAAGTTTGTTTTGTCAAAAGATCCAGCAAAGTTATGTGTTAACCCTTGTGAGTGACCCATTTCGTGGGCGATATCAAAATAGAGTGCCTTTTTAAGAGCCTTGTCAAAACTTTCATTGGCAAAAGCTGATGAAAGGCTGTCTCCAGTCATAAGTGCGCACCCAGGCTGTGATTTAAAGCGTGCTTTAATTTGGTTGCGAACATTGGCCAGAGCTGCGCGCTTTTGCAAGCGAGCACGCTGGTGTTGATTGAGCTTGCGACCTTCTGTTTTAAGCATTTCTTCAGCAACAATGCCTTCAATGTCTAATTCATAAGACTGTTTATTGTCCATCACGCGGCGAAGGGCTCTTTCAATAAATGAAGCCTCTAGCTGAGCTGGAGCATATTTAAACTTTTCGCGCGAATCTTTTTTAAGAGTTGCGACTTTTTCTTTCACTTTTGTTTTAGCATTCAAGCGGCCAAAAGCGTTGCTGTTTTTTGCAGACAACATCTTGCCAGCTTGTAGTTTTGTTCCTTGAGTTTCCTTGAGAGCGACACGTACTTGCGTTGCAATGTTTTCTAAAGTTGCATCGATATTAGCAGCAGCTTCAACTGCTGTTTTTGGCGCTGCTTGCTCCGCCCCTGCTGCAGCTTGAGCTTGTTTCTTTTCGTCAGCGAGTTGCTCAAGAATCTGTTTGTGAGCAGCTTCACGCTTTTTCTGCCAGTTTTGGTAGTTCTGTGCATTCCTGCGAGTTGAATCTACGTACTTAATGAGGTTGCCGGCATAAATAATGAGAGAATCTGCAACCACGATGGCTGAACGCGGATTGTAGGCAACTTGAGTCACCCCTAGAACACCATGGTTGTCGTTAAATTTGTTTTCAAAATGAATAATATTTTTATCAAGATCACCAACTGTGGCGAGATTCTCACCCCTATTGGGTACTACCAGCTTGAGATACGTGCGATCGGTGCGCTCTAAAGAAGTTCCTTTAAAGGCTTGAGAGTAAGCTAAGTTCCAGCTCGCAATGACTTCTGAGAGAGTTTCAACATAAAGCTCACGAAGATTCATGTCGTCTTCGGGTAAGCCTGTCACTGTATAAACAAGCTGGCGGCCGTTACGGAAGTCGTGTTTCACATTTAAGAATTTAGCCGTACCTTCACGGCCATAGGAGCCATTTTCATTTGGCTTAAGGTCACCAACTGTCCAAACACCGTAGCCTAAAGCATTTTGCACATTAAATGGAATATTTGTTCCAAAGGCTTTATCCGTGCGGCCATCGTTGACAATAAAAGAGATTCTTTCTTGTAGGTTGGCGTTGAATTGAACTTTAAGGCCAGCGAGATCATAGGTATTACCAGAGTCATAGAGGCCTAAGCACATTTCGCTAGGAGCGAGAGTCGCTGCATAAGAGTATGTAAAGTTAATTACACCCTCAGCAACTCTGTTATCTACATTTTGTATCGATTGATCGGCAACACGAGTGATACATTGGCCACCGCCGTATGGAGTCAGAGGAGAGTATGCATCAGCCAGTTGATTATTCGTCCAATCTAAGAAAACATACTCTGCTTTTTCTTTATTGGTTTTAACCCAGCGTGCGTAAGCTAATTTAGCACCAGAAGCATCCACAGTTTCTTTACGGTAGTAAGCTGCTGGAATGGAGAGAATCTCTTCTCTGTCGATTTCATTAGAGCCTTTTTGGTGTTTGATCACAACATCTGATCTTTTAACCACAAGGCGATTGTCTTCAAGTTGGAAGCGTACTGTTAAGAGAGGACCTGCTTCGCCAGGCATAAAAGATGTTGTGAGGGGAGCATCCTGCAGAGTTCTTCTAAAGAAGAATTCCTTATTCAAAATATCTTTAACTGCAAGTGCCGAAGTTGACGATGGAATAAAGTCCGCAACGACGCGTTTTGGTTCTACGTATTTTTCGATGCGCACTAAGCCTGCATTTTGTGCATAGTTGGTTCTTTCAGAGGTTAACTGAGAAGTTTCCTCTCCACGGAATGAAGCTTGGACAAATTTGTATTTGGAATAAGTAACAGGGACAACAAATCTGTGAATCGTAATACAGTCCATTGCATCTTCTGCGCTTAATTGTGATTTGATGTTAGAAGAACACTCTTCGATAGAATCTGAATGACCTTTTTTATTGAATTCTGCCAATTCGGTAGCTGTGAGTTGTGAACGTTTTTTGATTTCAAAGACGCTCATGCCGCTGTCATCGAGGAGGGTGTGAACTTTAGCGTCTTTATTCATGTCTAGTTGTACTTGAAAGAGTACCTTTAACTCTTCAGCTGTGTAAACTTTGTCCTGCAAGTGCGACAGAGAAAATGTTCTTTCGAGGTTTTCTTTTTCGAACTGATCTACTTCTACTGGAGTGGCAGCATCTTGAATATCTGAAATAGTAATATGAGTTGCCACTTCCCAATCAGTTGGGCGGAGTCTTAGAGTGGATGTTTCCTCTTTTAATTCATTTTTAGTTCGCTCTAAAATACCATAACCTTGCACAGCATATTTAAAAATAGGAACCAAATAGATTTGATTTCTATTTTGTTGAGATAAGTTTTGATCCTGCAGCTTTTTGAGAGTCGCAATTGTTGATCTTCTAGCATTCATATCTTTGCTACGTGAGATCTGATAAGTAAGTTGAACTTCTTCTTTCGCTTTTGCAAACTGTCTCTCTAAAAGAGAAAGTTGGTTAAAATCACGAACCACTTTATAGGCTGTGACATTTTTACGATCGACACCAAAAGTGATCGGAAACTTTTGGCTCTTAGGGCCACTAACTTGTAAATTTTTAAACATGTATTTAAGTCTTTTTGGAACATTAGCTGACTTTACTTGCACTTTACCGCTGGAGTTTAAAGCCTGAACTGTTTCTGTGCGCGATAGCTCTAAATGAGAATCGTCTGTTTCAATGCTAAATTCTGAGTCCATGCCTTTGACTTGGCCAAAATCTGCAATGGCAAAGGTCTGTCGCTGGCTGTCTTCTGGGAGCTCTGCTTGGCGTGGCTTCGTGCAACTCACAAGAGTCAAGCTCACGAGTAGCATGCTTGTGAATGTCTGTGCAAATTGGAAGTTCCATTGCTTTTTCATTTCTTCTCCCACGTTATATTGCCAAGTTCAGAGCCATCCAAAATTGAGACGCATTTTCGTTGAGCAAACTGATGTTGGAATCAACGCCGTTTGCTTTAAAGATGCTGCCCCCATTGGTGTGGCCGATACTTACTTTAGTTGCAGAGTTGATGCCAAGAGACAGGCTCTCGGTGTGCTCAAAAGACTCTTTGAGTGAGCCTTGATAGGAAAGAGCATTTCTATGGACAAATTCAGCACTTAGCTTAATTCGCGACCAGCTGTAGGAGGCGGCAATGCCTTGATTTGAGACATATTGATTGAGAACAGTGCCGCTGATAGAAGTCTCGTACTGATGAAAGTTTTGACCGAGGGACACAAATGCGCTCAAACCCCAATTGCCAGTAAGCGAAGGATCTAATTGGGCAGCCAGGGCGGCACTACCAGCAAAGAGAAGTTCATTGAGCTTTGTGGATCGTTTTGAGACTGGAAAAATACCAGTAAGATTTAGATTGAAATGGATTTTATTAGGTATTTTAAACCCAGAGTAAGAAGCTCTCAGGGGGACGTCCTGAAAGTCACTCTCTTCTTGGTATTTAAGATCTTCATCATAGGCTAACGTCGAAGAAAGAGCCCACAGTGGCGTCAATCTAACAGCAGGACTCCATTCAAAGTTTAAGCTCTCTGATTGCGTGCCATTTTTTTGATCATAGAGATTAGAGGCTCGAGCCAAACTAAAACTATTAGACCAAGAGGGAAGCTTTGCTTTTTCATTTTTAGCTACGCTGGTTTGTGCAAAGGCAAAGGAGCTTGCCATAAAAAAGGCAAAAACAGAATTAAGCGCTAACTTTAAAATCAACATTTGGCCTAACTTGTTCATCGACACTCCTCAAACTTTATTTGAGAAGAGCTAAAACAGTGCCAAGCTAAAAGCGAGTCAGGCGGAGTGTGTAAAAAAGTTCTGTCAAAGTTTTTTTAGAGAGCCAAATTTTGGCACTTCCTGATTGACCACAAAATTAAGAGTGCGATGATAGGCCCTATGGAAAAAAACGCAGTTGTTCTCTTTACTGACGGTGCCTGTTCAGGAAATCCTGGTCCTGGAGGATGGGGATTTGTATTTGTGGACAGTGGGAGAGTTGTTGAAGGAGGATCTTTTTCTCCAGTGACAACCAATAATCAAATGGAGCTTCAGGCTGTTATTTCTGGTTTGGATTTAGTGCAACCAAATCATGTTCTTATAAAAGTCTATACAGACTCCGTGTATGTCATTCGTGGTATCACGCAGTGGATTTGGGGCTGGCAAAAAAATGGCTGGAAGACAGCTGAGGGCAATGAAGTTGCCAACAAAGAATTATGGTTAGAGTTACAAAAAAAAGTAGTGAGTCTCAAAAAACATGCACAATTTGAGTGGCACTATGTGCGAGGTCATCAGGGTACACCTGGCAATGAGCGCTGCGATGAAATTGCTGTGGCGGCTTCTAAGGGGGAGAGCCTGCGTCTGTACTCTGGGGCTCTTAGTTCTTACGGGTTAGATATTTTGCGAATTCCTGCTGACACCAGCCTCCCGGAGATGAAATCACCCTCTGAGAAAAAAGCAGCTTTTAGTTATTTGAGTAATTTAGGGGGCATTGTTTATCGTCATAAAACTTGGCTGTCTTGTGATCGTCGAGTTAAAGGTCAGTCTGGGGCTAAATTTAAAAAAGCAACTAGCGCGAGTCACGAAATAGAAATTCTAAAAGAGTGGGGTCTGCCTGCTCATCATGTAGTTATAGATGGAGAATAGAAAATGGAACTAAAAAATCGTCATGTAGCAGTTACTGGTGCCAGCCGAGGTATTGGCAGAGCCTTTGCGATGATGTGTGCCCGTGAGCAAGCGACGCTTTATGTGGTTTCACGAAAAGTTGAAGAGGACTTAATTCAAGAGTTAAAAACAGCTGGCGCTAAAGACGTTATTGCTTTGCCGGGAGATCTCACTCAGCTCTCAGAAATTACAAGAATTTCTGACTCCTTAAAAGCTTATCCAATTGATATTCTCTTTAATAATGCCGGAGCTTTGACTGGGGGGTTAATAGAATGTCAGTCGCTAGCAGAAATTCATTCGATGTTACAGGTCAATGTCTATGCACTGATTCACTTAACTCATCAACTCCTGCCGGGAATGATGGAACGTAAGCGTGGTAAGATCATTAACAACTCCAGTGTCTCAGCTTATATGCACTTTCCTTGTGCTAGCACTTATGCCGCATCAAAAGCGGCAGTGGCAGCCTTTACGGATTGCATTCGCCAAGAGTTAAAAGGAACTGGAGTCAGTACTTTGTTGTTGATCACACCAGGAATTAAGACTCAGATGTTTGATGATATTGATAAGCTTTATGGACAAAATATTTCAGTACCCAAGTCTTCCATTTCATCAACCAAGTATGCCGAAATTATTCGAGAGGCTATCTTAGAAGACTTAGAAGTGCTGGAGCCCGAAGGGCTCACAGGTATTGGGCTCAAAGTTGCAAAGCTTTTACCTCGCGTTTTTGAATCTCAAGTGCAAAAAGGATTTAGAAGGACAAAGTAGCACTGTCGATAGTGCCTGTGATGGTAAGCTGCACTCTTTTGCCTTCGAGTTCAGAATTGGCTACAGGAAAACTTAACAAGTAGGGAGTAGAGAAACGATTGTGCATGGGATAGAGCCCTGAGATCTCAGTAGCGGGTAAAGTCATTTTTTTGGCTTTGCCTTGAACTCTACGACCTTCGATATCTAAGAAAAACTTCCACACAGATTTGTCTTTATGAAGATCATCCATTTTTCTTTCTGGTGTAAAAAAACTTAAAAAAACTTGAGTTTCTTTTTGCGCGGTGGTTTCAGAAGCTTGGCTTTGCTCATTCCACTGAGTCATATCCCACTGGTAAATATAGGAACTGTATTTGAGCTGTGTGGTGCGCATTGTAGAGTTTAAAAGTACAGCACGAATATCCATGGTGTTGTGCAGACCTTTATATTTTTTAGTAGCTTGAGTGTGTTGTTCTAAAATGCTTTCGTATTGTCCTTGATCAACATAGGGGACATCACTCGTCGGTCGTTGCGGGGTCGCACACGCAACTAATAAAACAGAAAGTATGAGGGGCATGAAGAGTGAGGTTTTCATGTTAGTTCTCCAAAATGTGCGAAATAAAATGTTTGAGATCGTAATAGACAGTTTGACGTAAAGTTTCGTTGTAAATTTCATGTTGAGCACCTGGGTAGATAAAAACTTCTTTTTTGAGAGAACCCAAGCGTTCAAAGAACTCACGACTGATAGGCGTATTGGCTACTGGATCCACTTCTGGTACTTGCAACAGGGTTGGCAAACGAATGGAGCTTGCTTGAGGCAGAACAATGTCCCAGCTTTCCATAAAACCTAAAAAAGCAGATGGAGAAATACGGTTGTGACGGAAAGGATCGCGTTCAAATTCTTTAATCACATCTAAGTCGTGAGTGAGCATTTCGTTAGTGATTTCATTCCACAAAGTCACTTGGGGAACAAAAGAGTTGATAAAGTTAGCTCCTTTGCGCTTCCAAGCAGGAATAGGAAGGGCAAGTCCTAAAGCTGGTGAGCTTAGCACTTGAGCATCAAACTGTTTCTGCAAGTCTGGAGTTTCTACGAAAGCTCTTAATTGGGTGAGTGCTCCCATGGAGTGAGACAAAGCTATTTTCTTTTTGCCAGCAACAAAAGGCATGTGAAGGGCATGAGCAAAAAAAGCATTATAGTCTCGCACATACTCAGAAAAATTATTTACAAATCCTCTGCGCCCTTCGGAGCGACCATGGCCGCGCAAATCCCAAGCAACAATGTTCAAGTTTGAATCTTTGATTCCTTCAACAACGCGCGAGTAAGAACCTGAGTGTTCTCCTTGGCCGTGAGTGATAAAAAGTGTGCCGAGGGCGTTTTCTTGCTGCCACACTTGAAAGAATAATTTTGTATTATCAAAGGACTTTACAAAGCCTTCGGAGCGATTGTATCTCATAGGCTTATTTTTGCTTCACTTGCTGTGCGTGGCAACAAGAACTTACCTAAGGTCTTAGTTTTTTCCTCGATAGAGAATTGTATCTTGAGCTTCAGTGGTTTGAGAAGGGTCACTGCCTGCAAATGGGTAGTCTAGGTTGTAATGAATACCTCTCGATTCTTTTCTGTCGAGTGCACACTTAACAGAAAGATCTGCAACGATGGCAATATTTCTTAACTCAATGATGTCAGGATGAATTTGCATTTTTGAATAGTAAAAACGCACTTCATTGAGGATATTTTCCAAACGGTGTTGGGCACGTTCGAGTCTCTTGTTGGATCTGACAATGCCCATGTAGTTCCACATCAAGCTGCGAATTTCATCCCACATATGGTTTATCACAATCATTTCATCAGCGTCATTTTCCACTGGATAATGCCATTCTGGAATATTTTGATATTGAGCCAATGAGTGCGATGGCTCTTCATTGAGTTGGGAAGAGCAATTGTGAGCCATAGTCAAACATTCGAGCAGGGAGTTTGAAGCTAAGCGATTAGCTCCATGTAAACCTGTGCAAGCTGTTTCCCCTATAGCCCAAAGTCCAGCAATATCAGTGCGCCCATGTAAGTCTGTAACAATACCACCGCAAAGATAGTGAGCTGCTGGAACAACTGGTATCGGTTGTGTCGACATTTCAATTCCATACTCAAGGCACTTAGCGTAGATCGCTGGGAATCTCTGTTGCAGATAATCTCGTGAATGATGAGTCATATCCAAATAGACACATGATGCACCTGTTTTTTTCATTTCAGCATCGATAGATCGTGCAACAATATCTCTGGGGGCCAAAGAGCCAAGTTTATGGTATTTATTCATAAACTTAATTCCCTCGGAGTTGACTAATTCACCGCCTTCTCCACGAAGTGCTTCAGAAATCAAAAAATTGCGGCTATCTCTGTGGAAAAGGCAAGTGGGATGAAATTGCATAAACTCTAAGTTAGCAATACGAGCACCAGCTCGATAAGCCATGGCAATGCCATCACCAGTGGCCCCTGACCAGTTGGAAGTATAGCGATAAACTTTTCCAGCACCACCAGTTGCCAAAATAGTGTGTTGAGCGAGATAAGCGTGAACTTCCCCTGTTTTTTGATCCAAGGCATAGACGCCAAGGGCACGACTGGGGCTCATATCGCTAGGTTGAGCCATTTTGTTGAGGATTAAATCTATGGCATAGACTCTCTCAATAATTTCAATTTGTGGATTTTGCAGGGCCGCTGCCAAAAGGGCACGATGAATTTCAGCTCCAGTTTGATCATCAAAATGCAAAATTCTTCTTGCTGAGTGACCGCCCTCACGAGTGAGGTCTTCATTAAAATGAACCCCCCACTTTTGCAGCTCTACAATGCGTTCCGGTGCTTGTTCGATATAATTTCTAACCACGGGTTCTTTGCAGAGACCAGCGCCAGCCACAAGAGTGTCAGTGATATGGGACTCGAAGCTATCTTCACTCGAAGTTACGGCCGCAATGCCGCCTTGCGCCATCGTGGAGTTTGTATCTTTGACTCCAGCTTTTGTCAGAATGGTCACGCGATGTTTTTCTGCGGCCTTCAGAGCAAAAGCCAGAGCCGCAGTGCCGGAACCAATAACTAAGATGTCGCAATTCTTTTTCATGAGTGACCTTTTACTCCTCTTTTTACACTTTGCCTAGTCCTTGAGCTTGATTCCTTTGCCCTAATAAAACTACAATAATTCTAATACGTTCGCCGATGAAATAGGGTGACAAGACAACATGCAAGGACGCAGTTGATGAAAATAAAAATCATATGTTTAGTGACATTGCTTTCGCTGGCTTTGATGGCTGTTGTGGCATGGAAGATCGACCAAACAGTTTATGCTGATAAGCTCACTCATCTCGAAGTGCAGTCACGAGGTCAGACACAATATTTTGAAGAGTTGCTGTTGCATCGTTTAGCGCAAGTTCAAAGAACACTTGCGCCATTTGCTCGAGCAAGTAGTCCTGCAGATATTCAATGGAATCAAGTTTCGCCTTTTATTGGTGTTGCACAAGTGGCTCTCTCGCAGAATAAAGTTCTTCTGACGAGCCAATTCGAAAAAACACCAGGAGTAATATATTCCCAACTCAGCGAGGCTTTGAGTTCTGAGATATTAAATCACGCAAAGTCTTTGCAAAATCGAGAGCAGGTTATCATCGCGGTTACGGTGCTTAACAAGGTCTATACCGGCCTCATCATGCCAGATAAAAACAGCACCACGTTGTTTATAGCTGAAGGATCTTTTTTGGGTGGTCATGCAAAGAACTTCCCAAGTTCTGATGGGGAAGTGATATTTTTAACTAACCAAGGCAAAGTCTTTAGCAAAAGTGAAGCGGGTCATGTCGGAACATCACTTGCTTCTCATCCACTTTTTATCGCTGCAAGAAAAGTTTCTGGAAACTTAGGTGTCCTAAAGTTTGATTTAGGTGGTGAGCCAACTCTAGGGACCTATCGCTATATTGCGAAGAGTAATTTGTTAGTCCTACATCAAACCTCTCTAAAGGGGCTTGTTGATCAGCGTTGGACGCTATGGCTGCAAATGGCCTTGATCTTTATTGGCTTTTTGATTGTCACTATTGTCTCGGTACAGTTTCTCTTTTCTCATTTTGCAAAACAAATCCAATTTATCGAAGGATCACTGACTGCTTTTATTAAGGGACAGAAGCCTGAGTTAAAAGATCTCAGTCCTGACTCTGAGTTAAAAGATGTGGCAACTCTGGTTTCTAGTTTGCAGAATTTTAATTTCCCCAAATCTTCTAATACTGCTGTCACTGAAGTAGCTCCCAAATATCAACCGCAAGATTTTGACAAAACTGCTGCTTATACAAAAGTGGCATCATCACTAGCTCATGAGCTAAACTCACCTTTAGCGTCGATTATTGGATTTGCACAGATGGTGCTCGCTGAAAAACCAGATGCCAAAGTAGAAGAGTTGATTCAGAGCCTTTTGCGTGAAGTGCGCCATGCAAAGGGTGTCATTGAAAAGCTGCAAATGTTCTCTGGTGAAAAGAAGACAGAAGCTGAGATGGCTCGTATCGAATCTCCAGTTTTGCGAGCACTACGCAATCTGGATGCTTTGATTTTAAGTAAGGGAGTTAAGTTAGTAAAAAAATACGACAGTAAAGAATCTTTACAGATGAATTTAGATTCTATGACTCTCGCCATAGAGAATATTCTAAAAAATGCTGTCGAAGCTATGGAGCGAATGCCCAAAAAAGAGCTTGAAGTTCGAGTTCATGATGAAGGAGAGCAAACCTATATTACAATTCGTGATAGTGGTGAAGGTATTGAAACAAAAAATTTGGATAAGGTTCAGGATCCATTTTTTACTACGCGTTCCTTTTTTAACCACATTGGATTGGGTTTAAGTATGGCAGCAGGTGTGGTGCGGGAGCATCAAGGCCGTATTACAATTTCTTCTGAAAAAGGCAAGGGCACGACAGTGACTATTATTTTGCCAAATGCTTCTAGTCAAAAGGTGGCGGTAAAACCTATGAGCTCATCGGCAAATAATCTTGAGGCTCCATTGGCAGTACCGGCTGAAGAAAATATTTTAGAAAATAATAAGCAACAGGAAGAGTTAAAATTGGAAACTAAAGAGCGCCAATTATTAAATGTAAATTTAGATGAGCTTTTGGAAGTGCCAGCGGCTGAAGATTTCCAGGAACAAAAAACATTAGAAGCGCCTCTAGTTAAAACTCAGGATTTGGAAACCAAAGAATATAAAGAGAGCGTGACAACAAATGAGCAATCCAAAGTGGAAGTTTTATCCTTAGAGGCAGTGCAAACAAAAGCAGAGTTTGTATTTGATGATGATAAAACGCCAGTTGATTTTATTGATAAACCTAAACCTTTTGTTTTTAAAAAGAAAAGCATCCTAGATGACGTTACTGTTGAGGTAAGAAAGCCACAGACAGCAGATCAAGATGCCAAAAGCTAAAGGTATTGTAATTAGCCCTAAACGTAATTGAGGTAGATGAGTTGAATATTCGCGAGCACAGTTCTAAATTTAACTTATATGTGTTTTCTACGGATGTGGATTTGGGGGCATCATGTAAGGTCCATCTGTCACAAGCGGGTTATGATGCTTACTTTTTTCAATCAGAACAAGACCTATTTTCTCGTGTAAAAGAATCTGCTCCTCATCTGGTGATCTTTACGACATCTTCTTTGGTGGGCAGTTTGTCTCACTT
>JBKHVM010000003.1:0-64253 GCA_046570065.1 Bdellovibrionia bacterium | reverse complement strand
CTTTGTTGATCTGATTTTACAGGTCAGCGAAGAGATAAAGTTTATCATGATCTCTAGTATTTCACAGTTTGATATTCTCTCTCAATACAACTCTGTAGGGCTCCTTGGTACAGTGTCTGATGATCCTATCGGGATAGAATCAAGAGTTTTATGGGCTGTGGATCGAGCTTGTGAATCCCTTTACTGGCAGTACATGAATGAGCAGTTACATAAGGAGAATCAGAGAGTAAAGGCTGATTTATTGCTTCTGCAAAGACAGTTGGAGCAGCAAAGAGAGAAAGAAGTGTCTGATCTCAGCGTGAGTCTCAAAATAAATGAGTATATGAGTGGGGCAAGTAAAGAAGAGATCCTACAAAAATTTATGAACAGTGTTCATGGATTGAAAATGATTTACTTCAAATTTTTACCTTCTGTGCGCTCTTTTGTGGCAACACACACGCAAGGTTTTCCGGTAGAGATGATTCAGGGCGTGGGGGCTCAGCTTACGGCTGAGGAAATGAAAGATTTGAACAATCAAATTTCAGTAGGACTTCTTCCTCCAAGTTTTTCTAAAATGTTAATTGAAGCTTTTAGATTTAACCCTCCAAAGGGGTGGCCACTTTACGCTCTTGATCAGTTAGAGGGTGTCGTCGTTTATAATGGTGAAGAAGATGCCAATAAGCTGAGTTTAGTTAACGAAGAGTTTTCTCTTTTAAGAATTGCTTATTCGCACTTTGCTCTGGAGAAAAAAGTAGATGCTCTAGAGATTTTAGATCCAGTGACAGAAGTATTAAATCGTAATGCTTACGCCAAAGAGCTGCATCAAGAGTATGAGCGAGCTCGTCGATTGCGCCATCCTCTTTCGGTCGTCAAAGTGGCCATCGATGATTTTGATGAGTTAGGGCAGGCTTTGGGTATTAATGTGCGAGATTCCATTCTCAAGTCTATAGCCCTGCTTATTCAGAAGACATCTCGTTCTCATGATAAGACAGCTCGTACTAGTGAAAATGAAATAGCTATGATTTTGCCTCACTGTTCAAAAAAAGGCGCAGCTTTACGTGGCGAGAGGGTGCGCAGAATTATCGAGAGCTCTCAATTAATAGACAATGGTTTAAAAGTAACTGTGAGTTTGGGGATTTCTGAGTTTCCTACACTTTGTGAGAATGCAAAAGAGTTAGATGCTTCAGCAACTAAAGCTTTGGAGCATATTTTTGATAAGGGTGGAAATAAAATTTGTCTGTTCAAAGCTGCAACTTCACATCAGCCTGAATTTGCAGTTGCTGAGGAATAAATCACTATGGAGATGTACAGAAAGACCTACGCCGAAATAAATCTCGATCATCTAGAGCATAACATTGGTATCTTAAAGACATCTCTCACTAGTGATACTTTTTTTTGTCCTATGGTAAAAGCGAATGCTTATGGCCACGGAGATACTCAGATTGCAAAATGTCTTGAGCTAATTGGTGTTAAGAGTGTTGGGGTGTGTCTCATAGAAGAAGGCTTGTTGTTGCGTAACAATAATTTTAAAAACGAAATTCTTGTTTTTCGTGGCTTTGATTCTCTGGGAGCGCAAAAAATAATTGCTGAAAAAATGACGGCGGTTGTTTCGAGCTGGAAACAATTGCAGCACTTAGAAGAGCATTTTTTGGGTGAAGCCATCTCAGTTCATCTCAAATTTGATACTGGGATGAATCGTTTGGGTTTTGCTGTTGAAGAGGGGCCAGAGCTCTTAAAAAAAGTTTGGCAAAATAAAAAGATACGTGTGAAGGGAATCCTCACTCATTTATTGGAAGGTGAGGATGCTAGTTCTTGTGAAGGTCGCAGTGCGGAGCAAATTCGAAAATTTGCGAATGTAAGTCAGATTTTCAAAGCTATTGGTGCTGTTCCTCATGCGCTGAATAGCGCCGGCTTGATTAATAAAATAGTTATGACTCAGAAGAAGATGCAAGATCCCACTCATCCTCTTTTTCTTGAAAATTGGGGCGCACGACCTGGATTGGCAATATATGGCTATAATCCAGTGAACTCAGCTTCTAGTGTGGCTCTCAAGCCGGTGATGAGTCTTAAGTCCACTATGTCGGTAATCCGTAATTTAAAAATTGGTGAATCCGTTTCTTATGGTGGAACTTTTGTAGCTAAGAGAAATTCTCATATCGGCGTGGTGCCTATTGGCTATGCAGACGGTTATCATCGTATTCTCTCTAACAGTGGCACAGTGCTTTTTGAGGGACAAACTGTGCCTGTTGTTGGTAACGTATGTATGGACTATTTAATGGTAGACATCACTGATGTGGTTCGTGAAAGAAATCCAGATGAATTTTTAGAAAAAGAAGTCATCATCTGGGGCGAAGATCAGCTTGGAAACTCTGTGAGTGCAGCTGAGTTGGCAGTAAAGGCACGAACGATTACTTGGGAAATGTTAACTAGTATTGGTGAGCGCGTTCCTAAGATTTTAAAAGGACAAAAGTGTCTGCAAGTCCAACAAGAATTAGGGGCAACTAATTAATGACCATGGCAGTAAAGACCTTGGAAATTTTAAAAAAGATGACAGTGTTGCCACTGCTTGCTCTCACTCGAGAAGTGGGCTTTATTTCTATATTTTTTATTAGTTCCATCAGGCTCTTATTTACAAGACCTTCTCGCTTTAATGAAGTCATACGGCACATGGAATTTATCGGAAATCAATCTGTTGGAATTATTACTCTGACGGGATTATTCACTGGGCTAGCTTTGTCATTTCAAGTCTATTTAGGATTCAAATTGGTTAATGCTGTGAATTTAGTGGGGCCAACTGTGGCACTGGGAATCTCTCGTGAGCTAGGCCCAGTATTGACAGGATTGATTGTTGCGGCTCGTGCTGGTGGTGCCATGGCCGCACGTTTAGGTACCATGCGTGTGAATGAGCAAATTGATGCTTTGGACGTGATGGGTGTTAATACACGCCAGTATTTAATTGCTCCCCGAATTGCTGCTGCCTTTATCTGTATGCCGCTCCTCACTGCAGTGTTTGATTTTGTTGCAATGATTGGGAGTTGGTTTTTATGTGTTAAGGTTGTTGCTCTTGACGAGGCTGTTTTCTGGCAAAAGATTCGTGAGACAGTAGAAGTGCGACACATCAATGAAGGCTTAGTCAAAGCTATGGTCTTTGGTTTGATCTTTGCCTTGATTTGTACATACCGTGGATTTAACACCACGGGGGGCGCAAAAGGTGTCGGTGATGCCACTAATCAAGGTGTTGTACAAAGCATGGTTATGATTATTATTTTAGATTATTTCCTCACTCAAATGATTCGTATTTTTTACGTCGTAACCGGGATAACAATGTGATGAAACCCAACGATGCTGCTATTATTTTAAGTGATGTGAAAAAGTCCTTTGATGGGGGCAAAGAGTTTGTGCTTAAAGGCATAGACCTCGAAATTAAAAAAGGAGCTCTCACGGCAATTATTGGTTTTTCAGGAACTGGAAAATCAGTGATGCTCAAACATTTACTGGGTTTGTTTAAGCCAACTTCTGGCAAGATCGAAGTGTTAGGTACAGACTTAAGCACATTGAATCATGATCAATTGACGAAATTTCGTTGTCGCTTTGGTGTCCTCTTTCAGTCAGCAGCTTTATTTGATGATATGACTGTATTAGAAAACGTATGTTTTCCGTTGGAAGAGCACCGCCGTGAGTACAGTCGCGAGCAAGTTGTCAGGATAGCTCAAGAGAAGTTGAGATTAGTGGGGCTAGACCCCAAGCACTTTGAGAAGCTCCCAAGTCAGATTTCAGGTGGTATGCAGAAGCGTACTGGTTTGGCGCGAGCTCTCGCCTTAGATCCAGAAATTTTAATATATGATGAACCAACGACAGGATTAGATCCCATTCTTACAGAAATGGTGGATAATCTCATATTAGAGACCCATCGTCATCGCGAGGGCATCACTTCTATTATGGTCAGCCATGATTTGGCTGCTGCATTTAGAATTGCTGATTATATTGCGATGTTAGATAGTGGCAAAGTCCTGTTGTATGGAACTCCCGATGAGTTCTATAATTCAGAGATTGAGTTGGTTAAGAAATTTGTAGCTAAAGGAATGAAGCACACATGAATTGGCTCCAAGCTGCAGAAATAAAAGTTGGATTATTGGTCCTTGTTGTGGGCTCTCTCATTGCATTTATGTCGATGCAAGTGAGTGACGATCCTAGTTATATGTCACGATCTAAATCCGCGTGGTTTGTTTTGGACAATGCTGGTGGATTAATCAAAAACTCTTCCGTACGCTCAGCTGGTATTCCGGTAGGAGTTATTAAAGATATTCGCCTTCAAGATGGAATGGCTCGTATCGAAATCACAGTGCGCTCTGATGTTGAGTTAACAACTTCTGCAGCAGTGGAAATTAAATCTCAAGGTATCCTTGGGGACAAGCATGTTGAAGTATATCCTGGTTCACCAACGGATCCTCCTTTGGCAGAGGGTGCACAAATATTAAACGTCAAAGATAAGGGATCTTTAGATAATCTAGTAGCTTCGGTTAGCGAAGTGACGACTTCTTTAAAAGAAGTCGCAGAGAATCTAAAAGAAGCCACTTCTGAAGATGGAACTCGTAAACATGTTCTAGGAAGAATTGTTAAGAATATCGAAGTTCTGACGGGGGATCTTGCCGAAATCACAACTCAAAATAAAGGCAAAATCGGTGATATCGTCGATCAACTTCAGGATGTCACATCATCAATTCAAGATGTCATGAAGGATGAGAGTGAGGAAGGCTTCAAAGCGACTTGGGCCCGTGTTTCAAGTGCTGTTAAGAATCTAGAAGAAGTTACAGATAAAATTAATCGTGGTGAAGGTACCATCGGTAAACTTATAAATGACGAAACGACTGTCGAAGAACTCAATACAGCTATTGAGGGTGTTTCTTCTTTGATGGACACAGCTAATCGTTTGCAGACAGGCTTTGACTTCAGAGCTGAATACTTAGGAGAAGTTGCTGATACTAAGTCCTACATTGGTATTAAAATTCAACCAGGCTTAGATCGTTACTACTATTTAGCCTTAATTGATGACCCTGCTGGCACAGTTACGACAACTCGTGTGGAAACTACTGATAACACCAATGGAAACGTTTCATCTGATTACACTTACAAAAAGACCTACAGTAACGAGACTAAAATCACGGCACTTTTTGCCAAAAACTTTTGGGATTTTACACTTAAGGGTGGTCTCATAGAGAATACAGGTGGTTTTGGTGTTGATTACACATTCTTCCGCCAAAAAATGCGTTTCTCAGTAGAAGCCTTTGATTTCACACAAACCAATATTCGAGCTTCTCTAAACTACAATATTATGTGGGGCCTCTACCTGACTGCAGGTGTGACCGATGCTCTTAACAATAGCGATAGAAGATCTAGCTACTTGGGTGCTGGTTTATTTTTAACTAATGATGATTTAAAGCTCTTGTTATCCAGCAGCCCTTTCTAGTTGATAGGGGCGAAATATGTTTAAACGCGCATTGGTCAGCGTGTCTGATAAAACTGGTTTAGTTGATTTTTTACGTCCTTGGGTTCAAAGAGGTTTGGTAGTTTATTCTACTGGTGGAACGGCGGAGCATTTACGCCAGCACCAAATTCCCGTCAAAGATGTAAGTGAACTCACACAGTTTCCAGAAGTGCTCGATGGTCGAGTAAAAACACTTCACCCTCATGTTCATATGTCTCTTTTAGCTAAAAGAGACAATCTTCAGCATCAGCAGACTCTCAAAGAGTATAATTTAGAGTTATTCGATTTGGTTGTGTGCAATCTTTATCCATTCGAAGAAGCCGTTCTTAATAATTTAAAGGAATCCGAGCTCATTGAAAAAATAGATATCGGTGGCCCCACACAGTTGCGAGCTGCTGCAAAAAACTATCAATTCATGACAGTTCTCTCAGACCCCGCGGACTATCCTTTTTTTGCAGAGAGAACTCCAAATCTAGAAGAACGTAAAAAACTAGCTGGTAAAGTTTTTCAAAGAATTTCTATTTATGACCAAATGATTGCTAAAAAGCTCTTAGGTGAAGACCCAGTTTTTTATACTGAGGGTGGATATTTACATCAAAGACTTCGCTATGGTGAGAATCCTCACCAGCAAGCTTTTTGGTATCGCGAAGCTGGACAAGCTAAGGGGTGGCATCAAGCGCACATTCACCAAGGCAAAGAGCTATCTTATAATAACCTATTAGATTTAGACGCAGCTGTTTTAGCTTTGAGGTTATTTGCTACTGATAAATTTAGTGGGGTTATTGTCAAACACAATAATCCTTGCGCAATGGCCACAGCTGGAAATGGCTCGGAAATGTTGCAAAAGCTTTTACTTTGCGATCCTGTTTCTATGTTTGGTGGAATTGTTGCCATAAATCAAACTGTCGACGAAAAAATGGCAACGCGTTTAAGTGAAATTTTTCTGGAGTGTGTAGTTGCTCCTCATTTTGAAACCGAGGCCTTAGCTGTATTCAATAAAAAGAAGAACGTGAGAATATTAGAGTGGAAAGACTTATTAGATCAACATAAGTCAAACAAGATGGTGCCAATCGCCGGAGGTTTCTTGGTGCAAGAGCCCGACAGTCTCGTAGCTTCATGGTCCTCTGGTTTAGATGATGCAAACTTTAGTAAGCAGCAAATTGCAGATTTACATTTTGCGGAGGCAGCAGCGGCAGCTCTAAAAAGCAATGCAATTGCTGTGGTTCGAAATGGCATGACTTTAGGTTTAGGAATGGGGCAAACCAATCGGGTCGATGCAACTGCACAAGCACTGAAGCGAGCTCAAGAGTTTCATGGAAGCCTTGAGGGGGCCGTTTTGGCCAGTGATGCCTTTTTTCCATTTGCAGATTCTATAAAAATTATTGCTGAAGCAGGCATTCGTTTGGTTTTACAGCCAGGTGGCTCCATCAAAGATGAAGAGGTCATTGTTGCCGCAAAAAGTTTAGGTGTGAAAATGATCATGACGGGTAGACGTCATTTTAGGCATTAAGGGGGGCTGAATGGAAAATGACAAAATAGATCCCCAAGAAAAATGCTGGTTGGTTAGGTCCTCTTTAAAAATAGTGGGCCCTTTTAATTTGCAAGAAGTAACGCAGCTGTTAGCTGCTCGCCATATTTCTATTTTAGATGAAATTCGTCGCCCTCACACGCGTTGGAGTTATATTCGTGAAAATTCCATTTTTAATGAATTAGTTCTAGCTCTACGTGAGGAGCAAGAAAAAACAGTCGAAAAAACTTTTGCTTCTACAACGAATACTAATATCACTCATAAATTGGGAATGACAAAAACAGATTGGGTGCAGAGCGAAGACCTTACACCCACGCCCGTGGATATACAGCATACAGAAGAAATTAAAGAAGCTAAACCCATCTCTCAACACTTTAGAGAGAGTCAAACAAGTGTTGATACTCAGCCGGCACGAAGTTATGGGGTAGAGTCTGATTTGAGTTGGCAGAATCGTCGCTCTTCCTTTCGTAAACGTTTACAATATGCCTTTCTTGCAGTCGTACTAGTTTTAATTTCAGGAATAACTATTCGTCACTTTATAAAAAGCAGAGAAAAAGAAGAAAGTCTCAATCGCATTGAAAGGCTTGCTCATTTACATTTTACTCAGGGGCTAGCTGGCAAGGCTTTTTCAAGCTTTCAAAAGATCAAAGATTTTCGTCCATTAAATGAAGAGTACGAGTATGACTATGGAGTGCTATTAGTAAACAATGGTGATTTCATTGAAGGACGCCGTATCTTAGAGAAGATTTTGAATTCGGGAAATCTATCTCGGGAGCGCAACATTGAGATTCTGAATGTTTTAGGTGTCTCCTATATTGAAGATAAAAATTGGGATAAAGCCCAAAATTTATTTATGCGTAGCTTAGGATTAGACAGTACCAATCTCTACGCACGCATGAATATGATGCAAATTAAAATGCTAAAAGGTTTGAGTCGTGAAGTTTTTGATGAAGCTAACTTTCTGAGTCGAAAATTTCCGCAGGATCTTGAATTGAAGCTTATTAAGAATTTGGCTGCACTTGAATTGATCAAAGCAAATGCACTTAAATTTGAATGGTCTGAATTTGAGTCAGAGCGACGATTGTTGATAGGCAAACGCCACTATTTGAGTCAGCATTTAAATATAGTCTACCTTTCGATTTTGGATCAGTTGGGTGGTATGCCTGAAGAGATTGAAAAGTTGGCTTGGGTTTTTTTGAATACGGTTCCTTTTCAACGTAAAAATTTCACGACAAATTATCAGTTAGCTGGGCGTTTTACTCGCTGGGAATTCTATTTGCCTTTTTGTAAACAGCTTCAAGATAAATATAATCAAAGTCATCTATTAAAACTGACTCTAGCTTATTGTTTTTTAGAGAGCGACAAAGAAAAGGAAGCTCTTAAATTAATCGAGCAAGTTCTTTCAGAGGTACCTACTCATTCGACAGCAAATATTTTTAAAGCGCTTTATTTAACTCGTGTTGGTAAGTCTAACGAGGCTATGACTGCGCTCGATAGTATCAATACATCTGGGGTACTTATTGCGCAGTATGTACGTTTAGTTGCTTGTTCAGACTTGGCAGTTAAGAACTGTACTGGAGAGTTTGCGGAACGTCTTGTTAAGTTAAGAGCTGCAGATTCTTTTGGTCTTTATCATTACTCAGAGTACTTGACAGGAAATGGGCAAAGAAAGTCCGCCTGGGACCACGTAACAAAGGGCATAAACATCGATCCAAACTACATGCCACTCATTGAGTTACGTGGACGTTTAGAGGGAGCATTAGATTGAAGGCCATTCTTGCAATATTAATTAGTATTGTGATGACCTCTTGTCTCACAAAAGAAGAAGTCAAAGAAGAAATTCCTCAGATAAAAGTAGAGGAAGTTTCTGAAGATATTAGAATACCAAGAAAAATTTGGGACTACTTCTGGACTGATGCAGACAATTTTATCTTTTCAGAAGTCAGTGTTGTACTTAAAGAAAAAAATCTAGGTGTTCTCAAAGAGACTCCTGTTGAAATTGTATTCACCGAGGGCGGAGGAGTGGTCAACTTGCGGGAGCATCTTACTGGAGAAACTGGCACCTTCTACTTGAACTTTAATATTCCAGCTTTTGAAGAAGCTGACGAAGTGAGAGTATTTTTTGTGAGTCAGAGTCACCAATTGAGAATTGGTAAAGAGGTCATCGGTGCAGGTTGCAATAAACTTTTACAGATCACCGATGCTTTTAAAAAAAATCAAAGCAAAGAAGGGATCATTTTAAACACTTTTGAAGGACGTCATTTAGCTGTTGCCGGTGGGACTTTTATTTTTGCAGCCAAAAAAGGAGCGCAAAATTTTATCACTCAAGTCACAGTTCGCGATAGTCAGTACGAAGAGTTAAGCTGTGTGGGGGGCGAATGAAGCAGTGGGTGAATGAGTTTATAGACAAACTTGCCGTAGATTCATGGTATTTAGTCAAAGATAAACATTTAGGTTTAGGTAAGAATGGCAAAGCCTTTTTGGCAATTATTGTCGGTGATAAGACAGGAAATATTGATGCACGAATCTGGGACCGAGTTGATGAAGTCTCCTCACAGTTTGAAATTGGCGATGTCGTGCAAATCAAAGGTGCTATTCAAGTTTATCAAAACCGCAAGCAACTCGTGGTACATCGCTTGGAGCGCATTCAACCAGAAGTTTTTCCGGCAGAGGATCTCTTGCCAGCTAGCAAAGTGAATGCCCAAGACTTATTTGTAGAATTGCACAACATTATAAAAAGCGTTGAGAATGAACACATTCGGCAGTTATTGTTGGGCACAATTGAAGATCCTGAGATCAAGCCTTTGATTTTAAAAGCACCAGCAGCGAAGAGTATACATCACGCATGGGAAGGTGGACTCTTAGAGCATGTAGTCTCTATTTTAAAAGTGATGAATTTTATTGCGAGTCACTATCAAAGTTTGAACCGGGATTTACTAATATTTGGTGCTATTTATCACGACATTGGCAAAATTTGGGAACTCAGTTTTGACAAAAATATTGGCTACACAGATAGAGGTCGCTTGATTGGGCATCTTTATATGGGGGCTGAACTCGTAGAGAAAAAAGCTGCAAAAATTTTGGGCTTTCCAGAAGAATTGAAAGACATACTCAAACATATAGTTTTGTCTCATCATGGCAAGTTAGAGTATGGCTCACCCAAGAGACCTAAATTTTTAGAGGCCTTGGTTGTTGCGATGATTGATGATTTAGATTCTAAAATCTCAACAGTGCAAACAATTTTAGAAAATGAACGAGTTAATTCTGTAGATAAGTGGTCCCGTTACGTAGATTTATTTGATCGTTATTTTTTATTAGAAAATCTTAAGACAAAGTACTAGGTGAGAGATGTTAGAACTAATTCGAGCTTATAAAAACTATGACCCCGCAGCGAAAAGTATGCTCGAAATTCTGCTGCTTTATCCTGGCCCAAAAGCTGTATTTTTTCATCGGATTGCACATTTTTTTTATGGGTTAAATCTTTTCTTTTTAGCACGATTGTTTGCTGAGATTTCTCGCTGGATGACAGGCATTGAAATTCATCCAGGAGCAAAAATTGGAAAAAGATTGGTCATTGATCACGGTATGGGAGTGGTTATTGGCGAAACCACTGAAATTGGTGATGACTGTATTATCTTTCATGGAGTGACTTTGGGGGGAATGAAGTTTGATCCCATAAAACGACACCCGACTGTGGGTAATCGAGTTTTAATAGGGACGGGAGCTAAAATTTTAGGTCCCATTAAGATTGGTGATGGAACAAAGATTGGTGCAAATGCCGTTATCACTAAAGAGGTTCCCGCCAACTCTGTCATTGTCGGGCCACGCTCTCTTTAAAACATTAAAATGTATTAGATTTTATTAGGGCATGACAAAGTCGATGCCCTTTTTTTCTAAAGCACGAAGTGCCTGTGGGGCCGTTGCAAAACGACTCAAAATCTCCATAGGTTGCCCAAAAAAGATAGTCTGTGCACCCCAATCACCTAACTCAAAGCGAAGTGTATCCACGGCTCTTACTACTTCTTTATCACCAGAAAATTCACGGCGGATGGACCACAGTTTTTCTATAGCAAGAATATCTTGACGTGTATTTCCTTTAACGCAAAAAAAGCTTCCAGATTTCTGAAAGACAGATGTGCTTTGTACGGGTCCAGTGCTGGACTCTTCAGTTCCTGGTACAAGGACGTAACGATCGTTACTCATGCGTTTGTCTTGTACTGGGTAAGCTGTATGACTTTTGAGGGGCTCAATACCACCTTGTCTAAATTGGGTTCCCGTTTGTGCGTCCAATAGTTCACGAGCATAAGGCAATCTATAGCTTCGGCCGCGGCAAAACTGAAAAGCATCTTCAAATGAGAAGTGAGTTTTTTGTGGGAGAGTAGGAGCTTTCATCCAAATCAATTGTTCGTCAGCAGCTTGCCATTTTTGCTGCTCTAATTTGTGAAAATAGCTAAAAACTTCTTGAGCTAAACTTTGTGTGGCATCTAAGAGTTTTCCATTAGATGCAAAAGAAATTTCTTTTCCGTTAATAACATTCTGTAAGTGATAGGTTAGCTGAAAAGTCCCTTTGCCAAGACTTGTAAAAGTTCCGTAAGCAACAAAAGTGACATCAGCGCGATTTTGCGTAAACTCATAAAGTTTTTCGTTGGAATTAAATCCATACTTGGTGGCCATCTCGTCGAGATGGCTCTTAAAGCTGACTTCTAAAGCTTGATCTACGAGCTCTACATCGCGAGCTTTTTGTTGGTCATAGAGGTCATCAAAGATTAAAAGAACTCGCGCCAAGGGTTCGATCATTCTTTCGGCTCGTGCACCCATGTAGGCAAGATCATTTAGCGTCGAAGTCAGGTCATTCCAGAATTTTTTGCGTGTTTCTTCACGGCCAGCACTCATGGTCTGATTATATTGACCAAGATCACCCAGTGCCAAAAATGGGGAGCGATAGTAAATCTTTTCGACAGGTTTCGCTGGGGCCGGATTAGTGCTTTGTGAGTGTCCCGTGAGGGAGTAGCTAAGTGCCAGAAATGACACTACAATTCCTTTTAAATACGAGCTCTTAAACGACACGAGATCCTCCCTTTTTTGGTGGACTTAAAAATCTATATATTTAAGGAGGGAGCAACACTCGTGCCGCTTTTTGAGTTTATCTTCTTCTGCCCTTGGCTTCGGCCACACCATCTGCTGGGTTTTCTGGCCATTGGTGCTTTGGGTATTTTAAGCGAAGTTCTTTGCGAACTTCTGAATAGGCATTATTCCAAAAGCTATTGAGGTCACTGGTGACTTGTACCGGTCTATAATTAGGGCCTAGTAAGTGCATCGTTACAGTAAGGCTATCTAAAATCTTTGGTGAAGCCTGCCAACCAAAGACCTCTTGTATGCGGACTTCCAAATAAGGATTTTTGTCAGCAGGGTAGTGCACCTCAATTTTAGAACCTGAAGGAACAACAAGATAATTGGGTAATTTACGAAGCCAAAGCAGTAAACTCTCAGGGAGTGAGTTTTCAAAATGAAAAGTGAGGTCAGAACTTACAATGGTGTGAATGTTATTTTGGCCATAACTTGCAGACATAAACATTTTGTGCAGAAAAGTTGAGCTAATCTCATTGTCGGTAAATAAATCTAAAAGCTGATCGCGTAATTCTTCGGGAAGTAAGTTCTGATGAAATTTTAAAAAGTGAAGCTTTTCAAAGTTCTTTGCTAAAGACGAGTTCTCTTTGAGTACCCAAGTGAACTTCTCACTCAATATTTGTGGTAATTGAGAAGAGATTTCTTCAGGGCTTGCTTTCTGTACTTGTCCTTCTTCAATAGTGATTTGCCCAAGAAGCTTTTTGGTTTTAGATAAAAAGTTTAGGTTTTTCTCATCAAACTCAACCACAGATTCTTCGCGGATTTGTTCTCCGAAAATTTCAAATATTTGTTTTTTGCTGAGGGGATGTGCCCAGCTAATTAGAGTTTCTGAGCTGCTGCCACTTTCTATTCCAGAAAGAGCAATAAAAAAATCATCGATTTGAGCCACACTCTCAGGGTGCAATTGCACACCTCTGCCGCCAATCATCAATGCTCGTTTGGACTTCTTATCGCGAAGCTTGCAGATGCGATCTTGATAAGCCAGAGCTAGAAGGCGTTCAATCTCTTTGTTCCAATCATCTGGAACCGTAAATTGAACTTTTAGCAGCGAAGCAATTTGTTGCGCACTTTGCATAACCGTTTCAACACCAGCACGTGAAAGTCCATAGTGTTTGTGGCTCTGTGAGTACAGTTTAATAAGCTGATAGCGCCACTCTATGTCGCTGGATTCAATTCCTAGAGCTGTTTGAAGGCTTGGTTTGAGGACAAAATCACGCTCTTGCAAAATGGCAGTAAGAATAGAAGCCTGAAGAATTACTTGAGGTTGGTTCGATGAAAGGACTAGCTTGCCCAGGCGCAGAGGAAGAGGGAAGCGCAAAAGACTTTTGCCTAAGTCGGTCACATTATGAGAGTCATCGAGAGCTCCCATTCCTATGAGAAAATCTAGAGTTCTAGAAAGTTGATAAGGAGCTGGTTTGTCAAACCAGGAAAAATTATTAAAATCTCGAATGCCCTGAGTTGCCAACAGTAGCAGGGCTTCGCTGAGGTCTTGACGTAAAACTTCAGGAGAGTCGTGTGGGACCATTGAAGCTTCATCCATTTTGGTCCACAACTTGAAGCACAATCCATTCATCTGACGAGCTGCACGGCCTGCTCTTTGGGTAGCAGAAGCTAAAGAAATTCTTGATAACTCCAAACGGGAAAAGCCAGTCTGTAAATCTACTTTCATCACCTTGGCCAGGCCACAATCAATCACACAATTAACGCCATCCAAAGTGACAGAAGATTCTGCAATATTAGTGCTTAAAATGATACGCTGGTGAGTACTCTTTTTGAGAACTTCTTTTTGCAGTTCAAGAGATAAGCTCCCGTGTAAAACAACAATTTTGCAATTGACAGTTTTTTGCAGTCTTTCTGCTGTTCGTTCTATTTCACCCACTCCCGGTAGAAAAACTAAAATATCGTGTGATGTCTTCGTGAGTGCAAGCTTGCAGGTTTCAATAATATGGCTAAAAAAAGTTTCATTAATTTGCAGTTGCTGTGCTTTTGCCGCGTGAATAATTTCACAAGGAAAAAGTTTTCCAGGGACTTCAAGAATGGGAGCGCCATTGAGATACTGTGAAATCTTAGCAGCATTCAGCGTTGCTGACATGATCACGAGTTTTATCTTGCTACCATACTCTTGTAGTTCTTTGATGAGCCCTAGAGCGAGATCCACGTGTAGCGAGCGCTCATGAAACTCATCAAGGATGACATATTCGACACCACTCAGCTCTGGATCGTCCTGCAGCTTTTTAGCAAGCAAAGCTTCGGTCATAAAAATAAGTTTTGTTTGGGCGACAGTTTTATTTTGATAGCGGACCTGAAATCCAACTTCGTTGCCAACACTCCAATTTTGCTCTTCGGCAATACGGTGAGCTGCAGCCACAGCTGCCATTCTTCTGGGTTCAAGTACTAAAACTTTTCCTTGTGCAAACTTTGCAAGGTAGGCAGGAAGACGCGTCGTTTTGCCGGCGCCGGGAGCTGCTGTGACAATGAGATTATCATGAGTCTGCAATTTTTCTCGTGCGATCTCGAGGTAATCATCAATGGGCAGGTGATCGTTATTCACTGATCTCACTCCGGATAAATGAGCAACATGAATTCAGCTTTTTCGAAGGGATTTTTTTTAATTAATGTTTCGATGCTACCTTCAAGGCACAATTCATCATTCTGAGAGAGATTCATAACCAACAAGAATTGGCGGCGAGGAAAAGTCTCCTGCATATCTTGGAGCGTTTTTTTGAGTCGATAGGGTGTATCCATGAGGACGACAGCACGTTTTTCTTTTTTGAGCTCATTCAGATCTCTCTTACGCTCTTCTGTGTTGGCCGACAAGAACCCGCGGAATACAAACTGTGTGAGTTTTTTTCCGCTCAAGGAGAGAAGTCCCATTAAAGAGGAGGGGCCCAAAACGCTCTTCACTTCGACTTGTTGTTGGCGGCATAAACCCACAAGATCAGCACCTGGATCAGAAAAGCTCGGAGTGCCACAGTCGGTAACCAAAGCGCAAATATGATTTTGGCATAATGAAAGTAAATTCTTGAGGTCCTCGGGTTTGGAGTGTTCATCGAGAATTTCAAATCTTTTACCAGTGATCCCATGGTGTCGTAAAAGTTTTGAAGTTTCTTTAGTGCCTTCACAGATAACAATCTCAGCATCCTTGAGGACGTCTAAAGCACGTAAACTGATTTCACTCATGTCTCCGATAGGAGTGGCCACAACATACAACATTAGGACTCCTCGTCGATTTTATAGTGAGAAATAACAGTCGCATGAGAAGGCGGCTCTTCTTTGCCAGAATGTGTGCTATCAAAATAGATAAGCTTCACTTGCGGAGTGATCTCAGAGACACGGTTGAGATTCACAGGCTCATTTTCAAAAAAGTAAAACTCGTGCGCTTCGACAAGGGGATGGTTTTTAAACCATTCCGCTTTAAAGTCAGCATCTATCAAAGAGCGGTGCGGTTTCAGAATCAATTCGGCCTTTTGAGGCATCAGTGGAAAGTCCCATTTTTTGAGAACTTCGGGGGAGCCTAAGCCCATACGATGCTGGTCTCTGCCTGTTAAGTAGGCAACATTCACATTTGTAAAACTGACAAGGCGCTGAAGAAATTCTACTGAGCCAGGGTAGGGTTGATCATAGTGCAAATACGAATCTGAAAAAAACCTCGCAGCCCAATAATGCAGCAGTTGTTGATAAAACTCAGTTTTAAGATCAACAAAACCCACACGTTTGAGAGCTGCAGCGAAGCCCCAATCTTGAGTTGTAACCTGAATTTTTTCTATTTTTTCACACTCATCTGGAAATAAACGCCGATGAGTGGGGTCTGCTATGAATTCGCGTAAAATTCTTTCAGTCCGAGGGCTCACATCAAAGAGGGTTGAATCCAGATCAAAAACCAAGTGGACCCCTTGGCCTTGGTTTTCTAACTCTTTCATCTTAACAAAAAACTGACGTAAAAACTCGCTAGACATGTCCTTGCATTGAGCCATATCTCGGGAAAAGTGGTAAAGAGATTTCTTGCCCCTTTGTACATATTGCGTTAGGTTGGCCCAGCTAAAATTTTACGAAAGAGGAAGTATGTCTGGAAGGATAATAATCCTAAGTGTTTGTCTGAGCTTGGGCCTTGTTTCTTGCACCACTCGCAAGGACCCTCTCGGTAGTGAAAAAAACCCAGTAAAGCTGCACTTTGTTCCTTCTGTGGAAGCCAAGGTTCTCGAAGACAATTCCAAAAAGTTTAAAGCCTATTTAGAAAAGGCAACGCCGTACAAATTTAAAGTTACTATTCCTCAATCCTATATCACTGTGGTCGAAGCTTTTGGTACCAAGCGTGCGGATATTTCAGCCCTCAATAGTTTTGGTTATGTCCTTGCCCATGAGCGCTTTGGTGCAGAAGCTCGCATCACTGTTTTGCGCCACGGTTCAGCTTTTTACCAATCACAGATTCTAGCACATGTAGATAGCGGGATAGAAAAGCTTGAAGACTTAAACGGACGCAAAATTGCCTTTGTGGATCCGGCTTCAATGTCAGGTTATCTTTTGCCTTTAAAAACGATCCTCGATAAAGGCATCAAACCTAAAGAGACTGTCTTTGCGATGAAACACGACTCCGTCATCACCATGATGTATCAAAAACAAGTTGAAGCGGGAGCGACTTTCTACTCGCCTCCAGATAATGGGCAGATTGAAGATGCTCGTCGTTTGGTTTTACGTCAGTATCCTGATGTTGTTGATAAAATCAAAATCATCGCACTCACGGAACAAATTCCAAACGATCCAATTGTCTTTAGAAAAGACATGCCTGAAGAAATGAAGACGACCATCATCAATGCTTTCATGGATTATATCAAAACAGATGAGGGTAAGGCTGCATTTAAGGCTATTTACGGAGTTACAGATTTAAAATTAGCTACTGATGCGGATTACACAATTGTTCGTCAGTTACTAACACAGAAACCGCCAACACCAGAAAAAGAAGCGAGGAAGTAATAACTATGGAGAACATTCTTAAAGTTCGTAACCTAGAAAAAACTTACCCCAACGGAACAAAAGCACTCAAGGGTATCAGCTTTGATGTCAAAAAAGGGGAGTTTCTTATCGTCATTGGTTTATCAGGTTCAGGTAAATCAACACTTCTTCGCTGTTTGAATCGCCTCCATGATCCTACTGGCGGAGAAATTCTATTTGAAGATAAAGACATTGCACACGTGACTGGTGATGACGTGAAACAAGTCCGCAAAAATATGGGAATGATTTTCCAGCACTTTAATCTTATTCCACGTCACACGGTTCTTTCGAATGTGTTGATGGGTAGCCTAGGGCGCATCGGTTCTTTCCGCTCTATGTTGGGTTGGTTTTCTGATGAAGATAAGGCTAAAGCTCGTGAGTATTTAAAACTTGTTGGTATCCCAGATAAAGCAATGATCCGTGCAGATCAGTTGTCAGGTGGTCAGCAGCAGCGTGTAGCCATCGCTCGTGCTCTTATGCAAAATCCAAAAGTTCTATTAGCTGATGAGCCAGTCGCTTCTTTGGATCCAGCGACATGTCACACAGTGATGGATTATCTCAAAAAAGTGAACCAAGAGTTGGGAATCACAATTATTGCGAATCTTCACTTTTTATCTCTAGTTCGCGAGTACGGCACACGAGTAATCGCCCTCAAGGGTGGCGAAGTTGTTTTTGAAGGAAGTCCTTCTGAGATCACAGATGAGTGGTTCCAGAAGATTTATGGTCAGGGCGCTAAAGAAGTACAAATTCACTAATAAGAGGACAGACAATGAAGTTAAACATAAAGAAATTAGTTTTTGATGCGGTTGTTTTTGCCTTCTTATGGTGCGTAGCTCTTGTGGTGCTTTTGAATCCAGATGAAGAGCAGATGTTAATGTTAGGCCGTAACACCATGTTATTTGGCTTAGGCATTCTTATTGGTGTTGTGATCAGCATGGCTCTTACCAGTGCTAAAATTCAAACAGCTGGGGATGTGCTTTTTGCGCCTAAAAATCAAAAGAAGCCAGAAGTCAGTGTGGCTTGGTACAAAACCGTTTGGGGATGGCAATTAGCTACGGCTTTGATTGTTACTTTTGTGGTGGCAATATTTAAGACACAATTTTCTCTTTGGGAGATTCTGGATAAGGATGGCTTTGCTGGAGCGATGCGCTTGTTCTCAGGGATTTTCAATCCAAACTGGGAGGTTTTGCCAGCAGCTGTAAATAACATTATCGAGACTATCTTCATGGCATTCTTGGCAACGGCTTTAGCGATCCCTATCGCTTTTGTCTTTAGCTTTATGGCAGCAAAAAATATCATGAATGGTCCGATATCCTTCCCGATCTATCTTACTTTGCGTACAGTTTTAAATACTGTGCGCTCTGTTGAAGCCATGATCTGGGCGATCATTTTCTCAGTTTGGGTAGGAATTGGTCCCTTTGCAGGTATGATGGCATTGATGATTCACTCCATTGCCTCTCTAGCGAAGCAGTACTCTGAGATGGTAGAGACAGTTAATGACGGTCCTATCGAAGGCGTTATGTCCACAGGGGCAACGAAGTTACAAACCATCTGGTTTGCTATCGTCCCACAAGTCATTTTGCCTTATATCTCTTTCACTGTTTACCGTTGGGATATTAACGTACGTATGGCAACAATCATCGGTCTTGTTGGCGGTGGTGGTATCGGAACGATGCTTGTGCAGTATCAAGGTCAAGCTATGTGGCGCGAAGTTGGTTGTATCATCGTTGTTATTGCCGTCGTTGTTTGGTTGATGGATGCAGCTTCTGCGTACATCCGTGAGGCTCTTAAATAATTATGTCAAAAGTGAGTTCTTACTCCGTAGTGGTACGAGAGAGTTATGTCGATTCTCTCGGCCACATGAACAATGCTGCCTATCTCACTCTTTTTGAAGAGGCGAGATGGGAGCTGATCACTCAGCAAGGTTTTGGCTTCAAAGAAATTCAAAAAGCTAAGATCGGCCCCGTTATTTTAGAGGTAAATCTAAAATTCCTTAAAGAAATTCTTCTCCGTGAAGAGATTCTCATCACAACTCAAATGTTGGATTATGACAGCAAAGTAGGGCATCTCAAGCAACAGATGATAAAAAAGTCTGGGGAAGTCGCTGCAGAAGCAGTTTTCACTTTTGGTCTGTTTGATATGAATGCTCGTAAGCTTATTTTGCCAACAGAAGAATGGAAGCATGCTCTAGGGCTTACTTAGAAGGTAGAACTTCAATTTTCTTTCCCTTTTCTGAAAATCTCAGAATGTCACCTTTACCATTAAAAATTAACTGTGTGTCGTTGCCCGAAGTGCTCTTGTCTAGTTCGCTAGAAAGGGCGCGATAAGTGGCAAGAGCTTGCGCTGTTTGGCCTTTTTGGATTTGTGTGCGAATTTCGCTAACTCGTTCTTGAGCAGCTCGTGTTCCTCGCATCATGGCAATATCTTGTCCCATCTTTGTTAACTCTTGATCTAAAAGTTTTTTATCTTGGCTTGAGAAGAAGTGTTTATCACCTGGGTTCTTTTCCACATAACTCTTGCGCAACATCAATTCGTTAACTCGGTAGTAAGAACCATAAATTTTAGTCCAATGGTATTCAGAGCTTAAGGGACGCCAGCCGAGAGCATCTAATTGTTTTTTTACTGCCAAAGACTCATTCACAGTCAGTGGATCATAATATTTGGTGACGAGTTCTTGGAGTTGCTGCACGTTTTTTTCACCTAATCTTTGAATCTGTTCCTGGCTCAGTCGTCTCTCAACTTGGGCGCCATTGCGAAATTCACTTTTAATATTGGCATTATTGTTTGAAAATTGCGTGACTATTTTATCAGCAACAAAATTATCAAATTGGGCATGAGTGAACTCGTGTTCAAACAAATGATAGTCTGCATCTTCTTTAAGATAGATAGCCTTTAAGTGAGGACTATAATGAGCCCCTTTAGTTTTTTGTGGGTCCACAATCACTTCTACTCCCATGTTTTGGAGTTCTTTCATCCGTTCTGCAAACTGAGGATGTTGCCAAAAAGGTGAAGTCCCATTTGCACGAGAACTTGCTTTGGGGATAGCGGTAAAGCGATAAACATTTCTATCGTTCGTGCTTTTGCCGAGCTCGAGCATGTCTTGTTGATTCAGAATGCCTTCAGCTGCCGCTCTTTGCGCTGAGCTATCAATACTGGACGGAAACTCAGTCTTAATGAGGGGAACACTTTCGTGGATTCTTTTTTGATTCTCGAGTTTAGCTAACTCTTTCTCAAGAGTAGCTTTTTGCAGAACAGTTTCGTTTTTAATTTTTTCAATCTTGTCATCAAAGTCTTCTTTGAGAAACTCTTCATAAGCAGCAATTTTTTGTTTGAGTTGCAGACGCTTTTCAGCAGTAGTGCTTGGATCTTTAGCTTTTTCTAAATTAGAGAGTTCTAACTTAAGCTCCTGGAGCTCTTTCGTGTAAGGTTCTTTTTGATTGATTAGTCTTTGAATTTGAGCCTTTGAGTTTTTTTCGAGCTGTGAAATCTCTTCAGCTTTTTGAATAGTCCCATGACGGTAAATCTCAATAAGTTCAGTATCGGGCTCTACTTTTTTACGTACGGGTTTGAGTGGTAGGCCGTTCTTGGCAATGTAGGTCTCTGCATTGATTCTGTTGGTCTTAATGATTTCTGCATTTATGGGCTCAAAACCACTAATGCGGGCGTTGATTTTATTCCCCATTTTCTTAGCATCTTTTTGAGCTAAGTCCTTCAGGGTGCTATTGGGGCCAAGTTCATTGCGAAGATTTGAGTATTCTGCCAAATTCTTTTTTAAAGCTCTGTAAGCTACTGAACCAGTGAGAAGGCCTGCCGGAGCCAAATCGAGGGCCGCGGTGAGAATACAATTATCTGTCTCAAGCTGCTGAAGTTGCTGTTGGCGAAGTTGCTTTTTATCACTGGTACAGCTGTTTTTCGCTGTTGAGCTGATAGAGTCAGAAAGACATGATTTCTGAATGGATTGTGCGACGAGGGTGGCATCAAATCCTACGGCGAGATATCCCAATAGTTTTCCTGCGTTTTGACTCTTCAGAGAAAACTGAGCCAAGGTGCTGGCGCGAGTGGCTACCGGGATTTTGCTCAACAGCCCTGCTGCTCCTCCCAATAAAAATGTAGCTCCCATAATGGTGTTTTCGAGCTTGTCCCGTCCTTTGGTATACTGACCTTCGAGTCGACAATTCAATTTTAAGAACGCTTCATTTCTGTTTTGAGTTGCAGTGGTCAAAAGTGTTTGATGGGCCTCACTCTCTAGTAGTTGTCTTTTGCTAAGATCAGATAGCTTATTAAAATTGCGATCGCCACCTTCAGTAGTAGATTGTTTTTCAAAATCTTGGAGTGCATCAGCTATTTCTTTTTGTACTTTGGGAATACTTGCTTTGAGCGAGTTTAGAACTTGATCTGAGTTTGGTAGAGGATCTTGTCTGCTGAGATCTTGTACCAGCCTTTGCATTTCCTGAGAGGTACCTTGCCATAGACTTGCTTGGGTTGCCTTGAAAGCACTTTCGTGCTGTTGCCATTTTTGCAGTGCTTGATTCTCTTCGTTCTGCAGTTGTTTGAGTTCTGAAAAACATTTGTCTTTTGAACCAGTCGAAAGACTCTGACGGCAGTAGGAATAGAACTGATTGGCTTTGTTGAGTTTATATTGATAGTCATTAAAAGCATTTAGACTCAACTTACGTTGCTCTTTGAGGAAGGGGAGTTTTTTGGAGATATCTGCGGCAAATTCTTTCACTAACTCCTCGTCGTTTTTGATGAGTTCCGTTTGCTGTTTTTGGCACGTAAGGTTTTTGTAATGTTCGCCAGCGAGTTGCTGAAAATATTGATGTTCGGCAATTTGATTAAATTGTGATTTTGATTGAGGCAATTTATGAGTCGAAGAGGTGTCACAGTTGATGATCTTTTTTAGGTCTCCAACATCCTTAGAGTTGAGATTCTCGCAGTTCTTTTCTGCAAAAGTATTTTGCAACCACAATGAGGCTTCTCCTGAGAGTGATGAGGCCTCAGAGAAAGATACAAACAAGAATATACTTAAAAAAAACAAGCCAAAACTCTGCAAAAAAATCTCCAAAAGAGAGAAAGATCAATTCTATGCTTTCCTTTCTTTTCGGAAATTTAACCTTAACAAGAGAGCTTATGCTTGTCTCAATGTGAGATTTGTTAATAAATTTTTAGACACTGTAAAGAATTTGTCTGTTTAAAACGAAGAGAACAATAGCTGGCTTGGTCCTGAAATTGCTGGGTAAGTCATACAGTCCGGGGGAATTATGAAACGTCTTTTGTTAATTGCGTCAGTTCTGACAGTTCTGATTTCTTTTCAGAACTGCGGCCAGCAAGGTCTTGAAAGTGATCTTCAGTCCTCACAATCTTTAGATACAGATACGATTCAGTTCCCTTCTTCAGCAGTCGAGGAGCAGACTAAGCTAGTCCCTATTGGTGTTTTGGATAGAGATGTGCAGTACGTAGAATCTGAAATCGTCAAAGACAACGGACTTTACCCAGAAAAAATCAGATTTTTAATCGACTTAAAATCTTCTCGTATCTCATTGGTTGATCGCAAAGGGCAGGCCCAGCATTACTGCCTCCCTCATGCTGAAACTCAGTCTTTAGCTGCGTTGTTAGACCGACCTGAGCTTTGCCAAGTTGAGCTTTCTGACTCTAAAGACATCGCATGTGGTATGGCTATGCAAAATCCAATGGCGCGTCTTATCTTTGCTGATGATAATAGGGAGTCTTTAGCTCTTGCTGCTGGTATCAATACTTGTGGTGAGCAGGCCATTGTTTTTTGTGATCAAAGTCACTTACAGCTCGAGCAGCTAGTCAAAAAGCTTAAAACGGAGTATCAGCAATACCTCTGTCCAGATGCGACTCATCAGTAGAGCTGAATAAAAGTTATTCATTTTTTAGAAATATAAAGTCCTCAACATCCTTTACCGATAGACCCTACAAGCCACCTTTTTGAAAGGAACAGGGTCTATGTCATCTAAATATCATTTATCGATCCAAGGAAACTCCACAGGTCCTTTTACACCTGAAGAGATCTATGCAAAAATTCAGAGCCAAAATGCCAGTTGGACTGACTATGTATTTGATGACTCTAAAAATGATTGGATCATGTTATTAGAACACCCAACTTTTGCTCCCTATCTGACTTCTTATGCAAACAAGACAGAGAGTCCCGAAACGTTTACAGAGACTCAACCACCTGAACATGCACCGACAGCAAAGGCATGGTTTATTCTAAAAGATGGAAATAATTTTGGACCCTTTTCAAAATTAGAACTCGTAAAGATGTTGCAATCTAAACAGCTATTTGAATACGATTTTGTTTGGCATGATCAAATGTCGGCTTGGCAAAGAGTTTCTGACTGTGAAGACTTTAAACCTGAAAGCATCAAAGCACTTAAAGAGTCAGGTCTTTCTGAAGTGGCAGAGGTCTTTTTTAGAAGAAGACATGCGCGCGCAAAGTACGGTTGCTCATTGATCGTGCATAACTCTAAAGCTGTTTATAAAGGTAAGAGTTTAGAGATCAGTGCTGGTGGTGCGGGAGTCATAATTGAGAATCCAAACTTTGAAGTAGGAACATCACTATTTATGCACTTTAAACCAGGTGATGGAGTTCCTCCATTCAATGCACTTTGTGAAATAGTAAATAAAACTCAGCTTAGAAATATTCCTCACGGACCAAACACTCCAGTCAAATATGGGGTCAAGTTTACATCTGTGAGCCACGAGATAAAAGAATCTCTCAACTCCTACACACATGTAAGGGCGGCATAGACTATGAGATTGGTGATGGTATTATTAACATCATGGTTGATGTTAGCTTGTGAACAACATCATGTTCACAATGTTGAATCCGTCACCGATGATTTTGTACAAAAATATACTTATAACAACAAAGTGGATATCGTTTGGGTTATCGATACATCGATGACAATGGCACAGCACCAGACGATATTAGCAGCTCAGATCCCAGAATTAGTTCTACAATTGAACAAACTTAAAATGGACTACAGAATGGTTGCTGTCTCAACGGATATCAGTCCTTCTGGTCCTGGTGGCAAATTCTTAGGAGAGCCCAAAGTTATCAATGCTAAAACAAAAAACTTTGAAGCGCTTTTGCGTCAGCGAATTATTTTTGGCGAGACTCAGAGTCCAATGGAGAGAGGTTTAGAGTCTCTGCGTATGACTTTTGATCCCTACTACTTACAAACTGAAGGTAAAGGGTTTTTGCGACCTGATGCTATGCTGGTCGTAAACGTTCTTAGTAACGAAGATGATGACAGTGGGCAAACAGCCCAATACTGGGCTGACTACTTTGATTCAGTTAAGCCTCGGTGGGTGGATGGTTCACGCTCTTGGATTCTCAACTTTATTGGAGTGCTTGCCGTCAACTCAGGGTGCAGTACTTTTGGCAATTATGCTGAGCCGGGTGCTTTATTTATGGCATTGGCAGATATGTCTAATGGAGTGAAAGAGTCGATTTGTACAACCAATTTAGGCAAAGCAGTTAGCAATATACGCGCTCGACTTATGGAAGTTATCACCGAATATAAACTTTCGAGATTCCCTGAAGTGTCTTCGATTGTTGTGCGTATTGATAATATTTTAGTGCCCCAAGACATTATAAATGGTTGGAGCTATAACGAACGCAGAAACAGTATTTATTTTCATGGCGCTTGGGTACCTAAAGCCGACTCTAAAATTGTTGTCGACTTTGTACCAGACTTAGCAAGATCAGAGTAATAACCATTTCTTTCAATCAATTCAGAGTGAGTGCCTAACTCTACAACTTGTCCTTCTTTTAGAACTGCAATCTGATTACAGTGCTGTATGGTCGAGAGCCTGTGCGCAATAATTATACTCGTACGATTCTTCATCAGCTCATAAGTAGCATTTTGAATAAGCCTTTCGCTCTCAGAATCAATATTGGCCGTGGCTTCGTCTAGAATTAAAATCTGTGGATTAAAAACAAGAATACGTGCAAAAGCTAAAAGTTGTCTTTCGCCCACAGAGAGGTTGGCGCCTTTTTCTTCAACGGGAGAATTGAGGTCACGACCAGTTCTGCGCAACATTTCGCCGTATCCAATTTGATCTAATGCTCGCTGTGCGGCCTCTGTACTGACTTTGGGATCAAAGAGTGTGATGTTATCTAGAATTGTACCTCTAAAAATAAAATTATCCTGCTGACAAACACCAATAAACTTTCTGATCTCTTGGCGGTCAAAACTCTCTAACGGTGAGTGATCAATAAAAATAGAGTCTACAGGGGCATCGTAAAACCTTTGCAATAAAGCAATAAGAGTCGATTTGCCTGAGCCAGTTCTTCCGACTAATGCTAAAGAGCTACCCGCAGGCACATCCAAACTGATGCCCCGTAGGACTTCTGGTAAGTGGTCTGCATACTTAAAGCGCAAATCTTTAAGGTGAAGTTCCCCACGAATTTTAATTTCCATATCAACAGGTTTGTGGTTCTTTGATTCCGTTTTCTCATCTAAGAGAGAGAAAACTCGTTCGGCACTGGTGAGTGAATTTTGAAACTGCTGATATTTCTCCATGATTTCACGAAGTGGTGGAATAAAATCTTGAGCATGAAGTAAAAACGCCACTAAAGAACCAATGGGAATGGCATTTTCCAGAGAAAGAAATCCTCCATAGTACATAGCGATAGCAATGGTGCTAGCAGTAAAGAGATTCATCACAGGCTGCATGAGGGCGTAGGCATGAATATTCTTTAAACTTAGTTTAAGGTAATCAGATGAGTGGTTTTGGAATAGCTGATTATTCTTTGTTGCGCGATTGTAAATCTGCACGACTTTGATGCCATTTAGATTTTCGGCAACAAATGAGTTCATGGTTGATAGCTTTTTCTTTTGTTCACGGAGGGTATCGCGAATGAGGTCACTGATTTTGATAGACAAAAATATAAACAGCGGGGTTACGGCAAGGGTCGCAACTGTCAGTAATGGAGAAATCCAGAGCATAGCAATGACGATCGCAAGCATCACTACTAATTGAATAAAGATACTGACTAGGCCATTCGTGAAGAGGTCGCCAAGAGCTGCAACGTCAGTTGTGAGTCGTGTGACGATACGGCCTGTCTGTGTTTTATTGTAGTACTCCATAGGGAGAGATTGCACATGTTGCATAAGATCGTGGCGTAAATAGTAAAGCACACGATTTCCAAGAATTTGCACAAAATAATCAGAGCCAAACGTTGCTGCAGCTTTAAGAATTTCAAACCCTAAATAGAGCCACGCTACTTGAATTAAAACATCACGACTTTGCTTTTTAATACCTTCATCAATAGCATAACCAATGAGTTGGGGCAGAGCTCTCGAAATCAAAGCTAAAGTCAAAATGCTAGTGATGACTAAAATGAAAAGCCCCAAGTGTTTTCTGGTGTAAGGCCACAAGCGTAATAAAAGTTTTTTGTAACCTAACGACGTATCAATTTTTTCTTGTTGGTTCATGTCTGGATTCATAGTGACTCCAGGTCAGTAGAATGATTCTGCATTTTTTCAACTTCACGATATGTGGTACTTGTTCTTGCAACATAATCTTTGTCGCCAAAGGCCTCAACTTGGCCGTCTTTAAGCACTAATACTTTTTGCATGGCTTTAAGGGAGCTCAAGCGATGGGCGACAACAATGCGAATGCAAGAGCTGTGTTGTTGTAAAAGAGACTCAATTTTGTTTTCAGTTTTGGTGTCTACAGCACTCAGGGAGTCATCCAAAATAATCACTTCGGAGTTGCATGCTAAACCACGAGCTATAGCTAATCTTTGTTTTTGCCCGCCAGAGAGGTTAACGCCTCTTTCGCCTAAGAGAGTATTTTCTTTTTCGGGCATGTTGGCGACTTCCTCAAATAGATCTACAGTTTTGAGTAAATTATTTTGTTCTATGGTGTTCACAGTGCGAGCAAAAGAGAGATTACCAGTGACTGAGTCGCTAAAGAGAAAAGGTTCTTGAGGAATAAGCACTAAGGCAGCTCTTAAGCTTTCTAAGGTATAGCTCTCAATGGGTAAATCATTGATCAAGATTCTTCCTGAAGTCGGGGAGTAGAGTCGTAATAGCAAGTTGAGCAAGGTTGTTTTGCCGGCGCCAACAGGTCCTATGATGCCGAGTCTATCGCCACGAGAGATGGTAAAACTCACGTGCGAGAGTGAAGGTACTTGTGATTCTGGATAGGTAAAAGAAACATCTTCAAATTGTATTTTTTCAATTTTCTCGAGTGATAACTGCCCTTGATCTACAATATTACTTTCTTGAGTGAGAACGTCTTTGATGCGATCAAATGAAGCCCAACCTTTTTGAAACATCGAAAGTCCCATACCGAGAGCTGACATTGGCCACACCATTTTTTGAATATAGCGATGAAAGGCCACAAAAGTTCCAATGGAAGCCGCTCCAGAGAGAATATCGTCTTGAGCAATAAACAACAAAATTACAGAGCCAGAGGCGATGCCAAATTGCATGACGGGGCCCCACATGCTGTCCACTTTGGCGACCCGATTGCACGCTTTTTCAAAGCTCTGGCTAATCTCATCAAATTGCGAAAGTCGTCTGTCTTCCAAAGCGTAAGATTTTACAACGCGGATGCCACCGATATTTTCTTGAGCGAAGGCAGTGACGTCGGAAAAACGATCTTGTTGGGTTTTATAATTAGCATGAATAAGCCGCATGACTTTCCAAATTAGAAAAGGCACAGCCGGCAAAAAGATGAGGGTATTAAGAGTCCAATCTGCATTCAATGACCACATAATTGGGAACACCATTAGAATGATCATAATTCCGTCGGCTAAAATAAGCAGGCCAGGCCCGATGGCTTGACGAAATGATTGAACATCACTGGTGAGAAGACTCATAAGTTCGCCGACAGGATTTTTATTAAAAAACTTTGGCCCCATAAATGTTAGATGAGAAAAAATCTTTTGGCGAATATGTTCGGCTGCATGAGAATGAAAATACCCAAAACCGATACGCCACCCATAGCGAGTGATCGCAAGGCTTGCCATTAAAACAAAAAACAAAAAAGCGGTGCGACCCACTTCATCTAAAGCAGCTCGTTTTTCAATCTGATCAATCCCAGTTTTAAGTAACAACGGGTAGGCAGCATCTAAGGCGTTAGTAGCAAATAAAGCCAACATTCCAATAAACACAGAGCGCGGATGGCGACGCACATAAAACCAAAAAGGATGCTTAATTAAAAAATGATCACTGAGCTTCATCATGGTCAGGGAGTCTACCTCCCTCCCTCAAGCAAAACAACGGCAAAAAGCCCTTCCCTGGGGCCCCTCCCTTGCAGAAAAACAAAACCCAGGTCCCTATTCCAAAGCGGGTCTCAACTCCCCTCTGCGCCTCTGTGGTCCTATTTTGGAGTGGCTTGGCTGCAAGCCCCAGAGGTGGGGGCAGAGCTAAACTTTGAAGAGGAGTTCTTTCTCTTTTGCAGCCCTGGGATGGAGACCTCTCTCCTCTGGGGCCGCTCATCCCTGAGCTAACCGCCATCGCCATAAAGACTGGAGCTTGGAGTGGAGGCAGGAGGTATAGAGTCCTCTGTGGCAGGGACATCCAGCAAACCGGAGGTGTTCGCCCGTTAGGGCGATGCTGGTTAGCTCATGGACGAGCGCGTCCCAGCCACAGAGGACTCTATACCTCCTGCCTCCACTCCAAGCTCCAGTCTTTATGGCGACCGCATCCTGCTTGGCGGAGCCCCTGAGGAGGGAGGTCTCCATCCCAGGGCTGCAAAAGAGAAAGAACTCCTCTTCAAAGTTTAGCTCTGCCCCCACCTCTGGGGCTTGCAGCCAAGCCACTCCAAAATAGGACCACAGAGGCGCAGAGGGGAGTTGGGACCCGCTTTGGAGTAGGGGCCTGGGTTTTGTTTTTCTGCAAGGGAGGGGCCCCAAGGAAGGGCTTTTTGCCGTTGTTTTGTTTGAGGGAGGGAGGTGCTAGGGTGGGGTGAGGCTCAGTGGTTATTTTTTAATACTTTGTTTTTTGGTATTGTTATACAGTGCTTTGGTGAGGTGGTGATGACTCAGATAGATTTGTTTTTGGTGGCTCTGAAGAAAACTTTGAAGCGAAAAAATATTGTGTATCGTGATTTGGCGCAAAAATTAGATCTTTCTGAATCTAGTGTGAAGCGTATTTTAAGTAGTAAGAGTCTTACTCTGGAGCGCTTAGAAGAAATTTGTCGGGCCTGTGATATTCAGTTCAGTGAGATTTGCAGTTTGGCGGATTTTAATGGTGGAGATGTGGACCTCTTCTACTCTGACGAACAGGAGCGGGCATTGGCACAGAATGCTCGTCTGTTTCATTTTTATATTCTTTTGGAAGATGGACTTTCTCTGGGGAAAATTCTTAAAGTCTATGACATCAGTGAGTCTGAGGCTCAAAAGTTTTTGCTTCAGTTGGACAAACTTAACTTGATAGAACTCCATCCAAAAAATCGAGTGAAAGTTCCGCATAAAGGTGGACGTCGCTTTCGCAAAGAAGGTCCTATGGGGAAACTTCTTTTTGATCAAGCGCGATCTAGTTATTTGGAGTCCAGCTTTCAGAGGAACAATGAGATGCTGCGGTTTCAGATGGGTTACATGAGTCCTGCAACTGTCGCTAAGTTGAAAAATAAAATTGAAAAGTTCTTAGGAGAGTTGCGCGAAGACTATGTCTATGAAGATTCAGAAAACCCCGAGGTACAAACCTATGGGGTTTTGATGGCCATCCGTCCTTGGCGTTATGCTTGGATGGATTCCCTAAAAAAGAAATAAAAAAAGGCCCCTAGGTTTCCTTAGGGGCCTTTAAGTTTTATCCAATAAAATCTATTTGATTAAATCTTGCACACTCAGTTTGCCACCAGTGCCTACTTTGCCTTGCAAAGTATTTGTCTTTTTAGCAGTAGAGAGGATCGCATTCTTAACATCCTGCCAAGTAGCATTTGGATGTTGTGACCAGTAAAGAGCTGCCGCTCCAGCTACGTGAGGAGTTGCCATCGAAGTTCCATCCCAAGTTGCTTTAAAGCCAAACTTGTCGATAACAATGTCAGAGTACTTGTTGTCCACAGTTGTTGAGAATACGGCAACACCAGGAGCTCCGATATCAACTAATTTAGTGCCAAAGTTTGAGAACGTTCCCAAATTATCGCGCACATCAATCGCAGCAACGCTGATAATGCTATCAAAATCATAGCTTGCAGGAATCACAGGATTTGCATCGCCATCCATATTAAAACCAGTGCCTTTTCTGCCGTTACCTGCTGCCGCTACAAATAGAGTGCCTTTATCTTGTGCATATTGAATAGCTTCTTTTAAAGCAACGTTTTCAGAAGCTGGATCATTTGGGCTACCTTCGCTACCCCAAGAATTTGAAGTTATAAGGGCGCCATTATCTACAGCATAACGAATCGCTTTGATGGCATCAGCAGTCGTGCCAGATCCTTTTTCTGAGATAAAACGAAGTGCCATGATTTTTACGTTAGGAGCAACTCCGGCAACGCCTTTGCCGTTATCACCAGTTGCAGCCACGTTTCCTGCGCAATGAGTGCCGTGACCAGGATTACCGCCGCCAAAAAGCATTTCAAGAGGCTCAACGATAAGATCGTAAGGTTTGTTGTCATTGCTTACAAAGTCCCAACCAACGATATCATCAACATAACCGTTGTTATCGTCGTCGATATTATTGTTTGGAATTTCTTTAGTGTTTCTCCACATATTGGCAACTAGATCTTCATGAGTGTAGTCGACACCAGTGTCTAAAACTGCAACCACGATATCTTTATTTCCCTTTGTTACTTTCCATGCTTTATCGACACCGTTATCCACAAGGCCCCATTGTTTGTTGAGGAGTGGATCAAGTCCTGGAGTCTTTGCCGGTGCAGCTGGAATCTCTGGATTGTCAGCTGGAACTTTAGTTGCTTCTACTAAGTGGGGATTGCGGTTTAACATTTTTTTGAGGGCCGCACGACGAAGTGGATCTTGGATTTTATAATCATTCAATAAAGAAAGCGGGTAATTAGGTTGTACAAACTCAACAGCTTCATGCTGCTGAAGACTTTGTAGGTCCATCTTTTTGTCAGATTGGATGCGAACCCACTGATCTGATAGCTTTTCAACTTTTCCACCAGAGACAGCAAATAAACTTTGCACGTCAAAGTTTTCTAAAGTGTGAGGTGCTACTTTAATAAGCACATCAGTGTTGGCATGAGCGCCAAGGGTCCATCCTAGGACTGTTGCAATCAACAATAGTTTCATTCCCTGTTCTCCTTGTTTAAGTTTTTTAATTCTAAGGTGGTTCCAAAATGGGATGCAATTGCATTTCAACATTTCTGAGCGCATGCGTTGTGAAATTCTTCAGAACTGGCTAACCTATATATCTGGTTGTCATTATTTGAGTTTTTAAGTAACTAATAGAAAGCTAAATGAAAAAAGAGGTGTAAAAATGGCGCAGAACCAAACTGCCGTACAAGATGCGGCTCTTGGTACACAGGCTGTTGACGATATGTCTCGCAGCTTTGCTTTTACCACAAAGCTCGATGCAATTGTTGCTTGGGGACGTAGAAATGCATTATGGCCACTTCCATATGGCACTGCCTGCTGTGGAATTGAGATGATGTCAGTGATGGGGCCACGTTATGACTTGGCTCGCTTTGGTGCGGAGGTTGTTCGCTTCTCTCCACGTCAAGCAGATCTTCTCATCGTTGCTGGTACTATCACAGAAAAAATGGCTCCAGTTTTAGTGCGTATCTATCAACAGATGTTAGAACCAAAATACGTTCTTTCAATGGGAGCTTGTGCGAGTTCGGGTGGATTTTACCGTGCCTATCACGTGTTGCAGGGGTGTGATAAGGTTATTCCAGTGGACGTTTATGTTCCTGGCTGTCCTCCAACTCCAGAAGCCGTTCTCGATGGTGTTATGGCTCTTCAAAAAATGATCAAGGATCACACTCCTCGTCCTTGGAAAGACAATTGGAAATCACCTTATGAGCAAGCTTGAAAATATTAAACAAGACCTAGCACAGGTCTTTAATATCGAAAAATTTAAATTCATCAGCGCTGTTGGTGATGACGTCATTGAGATGCCAAAAGAGTACATTGCTCCCGTGCTAAAACACTTTAAAAGCACTGGCCGTTTTAACTTCTTAATGGATATCTGTGGCGTTGATTACCCTAATCGCGAAAAAAGATTCGACGTTGTTTATCACCTATTCTCTTCAAAAGATTTCTCTCGCCTCCGCATTAAAACGCAGGTTGCAGAAGGTGAATCTCTAGAGAGCGTTGTTGGTTTTTGGAAAGCAGCAGATTGGTTTGAGCGCGAAGCTTACGATATGTTTGGTATCGTATTCACAGGTCATCCAAATCTTCGCCGTATTTTAACTCACCATAAGTTTGTGGGGCATCCTCTTCGTAAAGACTACGATGCCAATCATCAACAGCACGTTGATGAGGTTTTGCCTATTCATTTTAACAATGAACCCGGCAGCCCTGGTGATGTTTTAAATGACAAATATGTGCCTATTAATATTGGTCCTTCTCATCCAGCAATGCACGGAACTCTACGCGTGATGGCTGAGCTTGATGGTGAAACCATTGTGCGTGCTAACTGCGACATTGGCTTCTTACATCGTTGCTTCGAGAAGATGGCTGAAACTCACCCCTACAACCAAGTCATTCCCTATACAGATCGTCTTAACTACTGTTCAGCTCCAATGAACAACATTGGTTACTGTAAAGCTGTTGAAAGACTTTTGGGCGTTGAAATTCCACCCAAAGCACAAGCAATGCGTGTGATCTTGGCTGAACTTTCTCGTATTATTGACCATATCATTGCTGTAGGTACTGGTGGCGTGGATTTAGGTGCATTAACTGCCTTTTTCCATCTCTTTACTTACCGTGAAAAAGTCTACACTCTTTTTGAAAGACTTTGTGGCGCTCGTTTAACCGTATCTCTAACTCGTATTGGTGGTATGGCTCAGGATGCTCCTGAGGGTTGGTTTGATGAAGTATTAGCTTTCTGTGATGAAATGGAAGAAGCTGTAAACGAAATCAAAGACCTCATGATCGGCAATAAAATCTTTATTCAGAGAACAAAGGGTGTGTGCCCAGTTTCTGCGGAAGATGCTATTGCATGGGGCTACACTGGGCCTCTCTTGCGTGCTTCTGGTGTAAATTTAGATTTGCGCAAAGCTACTCCATACTATGGTTACGATTCACTTGATTTTGAAGTGCCAGTTGGAACTAATGGTGACATCTATGATAGATATTTAGTGCGCATCGAAGAGATGTATCAATCTATCAAAATTATCCGTCAAGTTTGTAAAAATGTTCCAGCGGGCGATTACACTATTCGCGATAAGGGTATTGTTTTACCAGAGAAGAAAGACGTTTACGGTAATATCGAAGGTCTCATGAATCACTTCATGTTGGTGATCAAAGGTTTACGTCCTCCAGTGGGCGAAATCTATGATGCTACTGAGGCGGCAAATGGTGAGCTTGGTTTTTATTTGGTGAGCGACGGCTCTGCAAATCCTTACCGCTTAAAAGTAAGACCTCCATGTTTTGCAATCTATCAGTCTTTCCCTGAAGTGGTAAAAGGCGCAATGTTGGCTGATGCCATCGCTACTGTTGCAAGTATGAACGTTATTGCTGGCGAGTTAGATCGCTAATTAAGAGAGTAAAGATATGTTCAAATTATCAAATGAAGGTGTGCAAGAAGTAAAAAAGGAATTGGCACGATATGAAGCTAAAGAATCTGCAATTATTCCTAGCTTGTATGTAGCGCAAAAAGAAAATGGCGGGCATGTCACTCCTGACGTGATCCGTGAGCTATCACAGGTAATGGATTTGCCAGAGTCTCGCATCAATGAAGTGTTCAAGTTCTATACGATGTTTAACCAAAAGCCTGTGGGTAAATATCATGTGCAGGTTTGCACTAATATTTCTTGTGCTTTAGTGGGTGGACGTGAGCTTGCAAATCATATTTGTGGCGAATTAAACGTAAAATTAGATCAAGTAACTGCTGACGGACGTTTTACTGTTTCAAGAGTAGAGTGTTTAGGTGGGTGTGGTTATGCGCCTATGATGCAAGTAAATGATGATTATTACGAACATCTAACTCCTGAAACAGCAATGAATATCCTAAGAGGTATGAAGTAATGGCTGAGTCAAAACTACTTACAGAATTTTATCATTTAGATGACTACCGAACTCTTGGTGGATACCAAGCAAAAGGTGGCTACTCTACCTTGAAAAAAGCTTTTGCGATGGAGCCTAAAGCTATCATCGAAGAAGTGAAAGCTTCCGGTTTAAGAGGCCGTGGTGGTGCAGGTTTCCCAACAGGAATGAAATGGGGCTTTTTGCCTGCTAATGGTGAACCTCGTTATTTGCTTTGCAATGCCGACGAAGGTGAACCTGGTACTTTTAAAGACCGTTTGATGATGGAGAGAGCTCCTCATCAGCTTATTGAAGGTATGATCATCTCCGCTCATGCAATTGGTTCAAAAAAGGGCTACATCTACGTGCGTGGTGAGTACATGAAGTCGATCAATATTCTCAATCAAGCAATCAAGGAAGCTTATGCTGCTGGGTTGTTAGGTAAGAATATTTTAGGCTCCGGTGTAGACTTTGATTTAGATGTTTATCGTGGTGCTGGTGCTTATATCTGTGGAGAAGAAACGGGTATGATCTCTTCTCTTGAAGGCAAAAAAGGTCAGCCCAAATTAAAGCCACCTTTCCCAGCAGTACAGGGTTACTTGCGTAAACCTACTATCGTGAACAATGTTGAGACTCTTGCTGCTGTTACATACATCATTAAAGATGGTGCGGCTGCTTATCGTAAATTTGGAACAGAAAAATCTGCTGGAACAAAACTCTTTTCACTTTCAGGAAACGTGGCAAAGCCAGGTAACTACGAAGTGCCATTGGGGTATCCACTTATAGATCTCATCAACAATGAGGGTGGAGGCATCAAGGGCGGCAGAAAACTTAAAGCTGTTATTCCTGGTGGTTCATCAGCTCCGGTGTTGACTGCTGAAGAAGTCTCTCGTGCAAATTTAGATTATGAATCGCTTTCAGGCTTGGGAACAATGTTAGGTTCTGGTGCAGTTATTGTTATTGATGACTCTCAATGTATGGTCGATATGTTGGGTGTTTTGATGCATTTCTATCATCATGAGTCTTGCGGTCAGTGTACACCTTGCCGTGAAGGTACTGGTTGGTTGAACAAAATTGTTCACTCGATTCTTGAAGGAAAAGGGCGCTTGCAGGACATTGATCTTTTGATCAAAGTTGCTGACAACATGAAGGGCAAGACTATTTGTGCTCTTTCTGATGCAGCAGCATTGCCTGTTTTAAGTTTTGTAACAAAGTTCCGTGATGAATTTGAATTTTATGTCCGCGAAGGACGTTCTAAGGTGAAAGGTACATCTCATGCCGAAATGCACCATTAATGGTAAAGAAGTTGAAGTCAAAGAGGGTTCAACCATCATTCAAGCGATGATGGAGTCTGGTGAGCGTATTGCTCACTACTGCTGGCATCCAGGTCTTTCTGTAGCCGGTGTGTGCCGTCTTTGTATGGTAGAAGTTGAAGGAAATCCAAGAGTTCAGATTGCATGTAATACTGCAGTCACTGAAGGAATGAAAATCAACAATACTTCAGAAAAAGTAAAAGATGCTGTGAAGTGGGGTTTGGATTTCCACTTGATCAATCATCCTTTGGATTGTCCTATTTGTGACCAAGCTGGTGAGTGCGGATTGCAAGATCAGTACATGGAGTTTGGTAAGTACGATCCTGAAATGGCAGAACACAAAGTTAAAAAGCACAAGGTTGTGGATTTGGGACCTACAGTGGTTCTAGATTCTGAACGTTGTATCCTGTGTTCACGTTGTGTGCGTTTCACTTCTGAAGTTTCTAAAACTGAAGAGTTGGGAATCTTTAATCGTGGTGATCGATCTGAGATCGGTACCCATGATGGCAAACCTTTGGATAACAAATACTCGCTGAATACAGTGGATATCTGTCCAGTAGGTGCGTTGACATCTAAAGACTTCAGATTCCGTCAGAGAGTATGGTATCTCAAGGATTCCGAATCTATCTGCCCAGGCTGCTCTACGGGTTGTAATATTAAAGTGTACTACAACAAAGAGGGCATGTTCCGTGTGAAACCGGTTCATAACGAAGCTGTAAACGGTTACTGGATGTGCGATGACGGTCGTGACGTTTATAAGTTTGTTAATAAAGAAGCTCGTTTGTTGAAAGCTAAAAAACAAGCACAAGGCGCTTGGTCTGAAATGAGTCCAGGGGCTGCGGCAAAAGAACTTTCTGGCTCTTTAAAAGGAGCAGGCTCTTCTGCGGCTCTCGTGTTAACAGCTCAGTACACTGTTGAAGAGTACGAAGCTATGATTTCAACTTTTGTAAACGAAGTGCAGTCTAAGAATATTTTCTTCTGGGTTAACAACCCAGAGACTTTTGAAAACTTTGATGGATTGCTTATCCGTGGAGATAAAAATCCAAATACCAAAGGTTTATTAAAGGTTTTAGAAAAGCATGGAATCACTGCAAAGTGGGCTGACTTAACTGCTGGTTTAAGTAATGGCAGTATTAAGACTTTGGTTGTTGCTGGTCCTGAAAACCAAGCTGTTTTCCCTGAAATGAGCAAAACAATTACTGAGCTTTCTAAAGCAGCGAAGTTAATTTGGTTACAAGCGGGCAAGAATGCTGAGCTTGAAGCCTTAAAAGGTGATGTAACTTTAATTCCATTAAAAACTTTTGTTGAAAAAGATGGAACTTTTGTAAATCACAATGGTTTGGAACAAAAGTTTAAGAAAGCAACGACAGTTGTAAACGAAGCTTTGACTCTGACTGAGGCTGCTTTGTTATTTGCTGGTAAGTCTTTAACTATTCCGGCTGCTAGCGATGTGTTTGTTAATACAAACCGTCGTGCAGATTTGGTGATGCAAGAGACACGTAAGAAAAATGAATTTGTTTATAAGAGAGGGAGCTTATGAGCGTAGTCCAGAATAACTCAGAAAAAAGTAACTGGTTTATTCCAACTATTCTGACTGGCTTGGCAATTACTGGAAAGCATCTTGTTAAGAATCTTTTTAACAAGAAAAAGATGGTCACAGTAAACTACCCAGAACAGAAGTATGAATACTCTCCTCGTTTTAAAGGAAACCATGTTCTTACAGTAAAAAAGGACGGATCTTTGCGCTGTACAGCTTGTATGTTGTGCGCAACAAATTGCCCAGCTGAATGTATTACAATTCATGCAGCTGAACACAATGATCCTACAGTTGAGAAGTATCCAATTTCTTACGAAATTGATATTTTGCGATGTGTGTTCTGTGGCTTTTGTGAAGAAGCTTGTCCTGTAGATGCAATTCGTATGGGACCAGAGTGGCAAACACCTGGTGTTAACGGATCTCAGTTTATCTATGATATCAATCATTTGGCTTATAGACCGTCATTAAAAGGTGGAATTCAATCTCACCTTGATGATGAAGAAAGACATAAGTCTGGGATTTAAAAAAAGGGCCGTCAGGCCCTTTTTTTTTGGTTATCCTGTTTCTATAGATAACCTGAGGAGTCCAAGTGTTGAAAGCCTTTTTTTTACATGCGTTGATATTATCAAGCCTATTACTACAATTAAGCTGCCAGAGTATTTCCAAAGAACCTAATCAAGAAGCATCTCATATGAGTTTTTTTCCTAGTCGTGAACCCGCAAGTACGGATGCATTTATTAATGGAACATCAAGAATACTTGCTGACCTGAAAGACCCAAGAGTTTTTAATGCTCAGACCTGCTTTTCTTATATAGATAATTTGACGACATCACTCTTTAATCTTCCCACAGATTATTTTTTTCCTAAGTCCGAGAGTCAAAGCAGTGCCCTTAAAACTCAAGGACCTCAGGTTTTAAAAAATCTGTTCAACTCAAGACATGAGCTGCATCTCAAGCTTCAAGAATTTTCGGCAAAGGGGCAGCTCAGCTTGCAATGTGTGAATGCGATTCGAGAAGGAAAACAATACATTCGTTATGCTGAGGATTTTTTAATTGAGTGGCTCATTGAGAACGACGTTTACGAAAATCAATCGCCGCAAATTCTAGCTGATGTATTTCCTTACACTCTCAAGGTAGATAGAGAACAAAATCTCAACTTAAAAGCAGGGGATGTTCTGCTAGTGAGAGGCAAATCTTATATTTCAGCGATGATTGCTCGCATTGGTGATGAAGAAGGTAATTTCAGTCATATGGCTATTGTTGGTGAGGACAAAAACGGCAATTTGCACGTGGCAGAGTCGCTGATTCAAAAAGGTTTGATTGTCACCCCACTTGCAAAGTGGTTAAAAGATCAAGATGCTCGTGTCGCTTTATATCGATATCAGGACTCAGTCGTTGCACAAAAAGCAGCTCGAGAAATCTATGATCACGCTATGTCCTACATTAATAGAGGCACAACTAAGCGCTATGATTTCTCAATGAACGATGGAGACGACAATGAGTTTTTCTGTTCTGAAGTCATTGGTTGGGCTTACAAAAAAGCAAGTAATGGCCAAATCGTTCTACCTCAATTCCGCTCGCAAACAACTAAGTTTGAAAATACTGACTTTTTCGAGAGCTTATTAATTAAAAAAGGTGATCTCTTTGCCCCTTTTGATATTGAAGTTGATAGTCGATTTGATTTTATTGCCGAGTACAGATATCTACCACTCCTGCGCCAAGTAAGAATGCAGGATTCGGTATTGCAAAGTATTTATAAATGGATGAGTGAAAAAAATTACGATTTTTATGCAACACCTGATAAATCAATAAAAGCAGTGCTTGCAAAAATATTACGTCAATTTGGATTAGTACAAGACAAGTTACCAACTTATATGCCCTATAAGACACTCTTAACGACTCTCAAGTATGAAGGTGTGGCAACTGCTTTGGAAAAAAATATCTATAAGATCGAAAGAGAGTACTACGACAAAAATGGACATTCATTGGCATTTAAAGACCTCATGGAAATCAATGAAAACTATCGTATTCAAGATTGTGAAATAGAAAGAGCTTACCAGAGAGCTTCTAAGAATAATATCGCCAGTACGACAGAGATAAAGAATAAACCTAGTTCTCTGCAGCCCTCTGAGTTCCATTGGTTTTTTAATAATCGCAAAGCGACCAATTGTGTGGAGTAGGGTGCAAAATAGCTAATAAAAAAGGGTCAGAGATTTTACTCTGACCCTTTTTTATTCAAGGAATTAAATCGATTTCAAGTAAAGCTTCCACTGCTTCATGCCAACTCGAAATTCTAACTGAGTTTTTTCCATCTCTTTGTGCATTTCTAAAAGTTTAAGCTCAAGATCTCTCTTCATGTTTGCCCACTTTGTACCATAGGCAGATTGAAACTCCTGATGGCGCATCTGATACTCTTCTTTTAAGGTTTTGTATTCTTCCTTGAGAGTTTTCATTTTTGCCTGCGCTTCTAAGATGCGGGTGCGGATTGTTACAAGCTTTTCATCAAATAGCCCTTTGGAGATTAATCTTTGTTCGTCAGCTTGCAGTTTTGCACGAATAATTTCTACTTGTGGGATTGTCTTTAATTTATGTGCAAGACTGAAGAAAGCGAGTGTTTGAATCACCCACTTTGTTGGATCCCAATGGTACCATTTAATACCATTGCGATAATCAATCTGAAATGTATGGTGGAAATTATGATAGCCCTCGCCGTGAGTTAAGACTGCAACAATAAAAGAATCACGAGCTGAAATATCTTTGGAGTAAGTTTGTTTTCCCAATGTATGGCAAAGAGAGTTCACAAAAAAAGTACTCTGTTGAGTCAGTGCAATTCGCAGAGAACCAGCGATAATAAAGCCGCCCCAGAAGGAATCAAAGAAAAGAGCTCCGATAATTCCAGGCACGATGTAGCCCATGAAAATTCCGAGTGGGATAAAATATTTGTCCTGAAGTTTAACAGCACTATCTTTGACAAGATCTGGCGCATGGATGGGCTGATCAACTGTTTCTTTTAAAAACATCCAACCCATGTGAGCAAACCAGAAGCCACGCTCAATATTGTAAGGATCTTTTTCGCTATCAATATGAGTGTGATGACGACGGTGATCTGAAGACCACTTTAAGGCTGATCCCTGCCAAGCAGAGGCACCTATGAGTAAGTAGATCCATTTTACAAAAGGGTGTGCATCATAACTCTTGTGTGAGAAGAGCCGGTGGTAGCCAGCAGTAATGCTAAGGTTCGTTGCCGCTGCAAAAACTAGAGCAAAAAGCCATAGTCCCCAAGAAAAGCCAGCATAGTACAAGTAAATAGGTGTTAAAATCAACGCCGCCACAATGTTAATCAAAATAAACAATGTAACTGGCCAGTATATTTTTTTAGTATCAAATTTCATTCAGGACCTCTATCTAGCTTCATTGTCTCTCTTTTTTACTGCAATTACTAGTTTTGCTTCGCGGTGGTGGCTTAAAATTGATTTAACTTAAAATAGTAATAAATCCTCTAATTTTAAATTGTACTGATTCACCACAGAGCAAGGTCTGGACAAGAAAAAATCTTAGTTGAATCAATTATTTGGCATTGAGATTATAGAGATGCAGGGAGGCGAAGATGTCGAGGCTAGTGGATAGCAGTGGTTGGCGACGTGTCAATCAAACACTAAAAAATAGTCTCACAATTTCGGATGAGAATCAGCTCTGGCTGCACGCAAGTTTACCTCAAGCAGTTTTTGATGTGATTTATGGTGGAGCGCAGTTCAACGCGCATAAAAAATCTATAGCGTATATTCGTGGACGAAGTAATTTATTAGATTCAATTCTGCCTCTTTTTTACAAACAGAATTATAATGTGCAGTCGACTTGGCATTCGCAATTAAAACAAGTCGCTGAGTGGGTGGGGAGTCTCAAGCCTGATACTCTCATGGTTGTTATTTTTGCTGATCATGCAGTTACTGGTGAATCAGCATTCTATGTCGATGAGCTTGTTGAGGCTCTCAGTCAAAAGAAAATTTTTGCGATAGTGATCTCTCATCATCAAAGATTTAAAAAATCACCAAGACCTTACGAAGTTCAAATTTCTCCACTTAACTCTCATGCTGCAATTTCTGTTATCGGAACTCGCTTTAAAGCACCGGCCTTGATCACCCCCCTTTTGGATTGGGGAGACATCAGCCCAGAGATTCATCACTTCACTAGTGATTTACTGTTAGAAGATTCTGTTTTGGATTTAATTGAAAAAAGAAAAACTGACCTGCCAGAAAGTTATAGTTTAATGGGTTGTGATAACAATACCCAAAAAATAATTGTAAGTAGCAATGATATCGCCAGTGAGTATATTATCTATAAATTAAAAAAGAGTTTTTCTACAGGAGTGAGCGAAATTATCACGACCCATTTTTGCCATGACGGCTATTCCACTCAATATAAAAACTGGTGGGAGAGTTGTCCCCAACCAAATACTTTGCGTGGGCTTTTGGTTTTGCCCTGGCATTTAGCTCTCCAAGAGTCCTTCTGGGCGGAGTTTAAAACACAAGCGAGTGACATTTTGCAAAAGACAATCTGGAAATAAGAATAGTGAGAACACTCAAAGAAAAATTCTTAATTCTAAGAAAATTAAAATATGGCGAGGCAGATTTGATTTTACATGCTCTTTCGCCTCAGGGAGCTAAATATTCTTTTATTGCAAGATCTGCATTAAAGTCTAAAAAAAGATTTGGTGGAGGAATTTTAGAGCCTTCTCATTTTTTAGTTCTAACGTTTAAGGAAAACTCTGAAGTCGGAGGTCTCCATGTTCTAGAAGAGGCCTCGCTCATAAATGACTTTAAAGGCATTCGTCAAAGTTATGATCATTTGGAGTTAAGTCTCCATGTTCTAGAATGTATTTCAAAAGTAGCGCAAGAAGGGGACTTTACTTCTGAACATCTTTTTAATCTCACTGGGAATATGCTAAAAGCTATAGAGAAGAGTCAGTCCTTGCATTTGTTACGCCTGCATTTCCATTTAAAATTTTTACTCCAGCAGGGAGTGATCCAGCCTGAGCCTTGGATGAGTGTATTTCTCAAGACACCATTATCTCAGAGCGAAGAGATCAAAACTTCAGGCAGTGAGATTTTAGAACACAGTGATTCTATTGAAGCCATGGTGAGGCACTATATTCAAAATGCCTCAATTTGATGGCGCAGGACTAGTAAATGCTTCTGAAGGAACTGTAATATCCGCACTTTCTATGCAAGAAAGAAACTGATAAGAGCCAGTGAGTTTCCCATTTTTACATCTTCTAAATTCAGAGGTACAAGATTTGCCTTTAGGAACTGCTGAATAGCGATAGGCATTAAATCCGCCACCCTCTGGAACATAACCAAATTCACTTTGGCAGCCTGACATCTCGGCACTGTTGATATTGGCTTCTCTAGGTATTTTATTGTTATCAGGTTCAGTGTCTAATTCATGACGAGGATTTTCTTTTGGGGGAGGTGCACTCATGCATCCCGAAAATAAAAAAACAAGAGCGCCAAAGTAAACCCAATGTTTTAAATTCATTTGCTGCCTCCCTTAAGAAACTTTTTTATTAGCTTCTCCCAAAGGGTGGAGATTGTCGAGAGTTCTTGCAAGCTGATCAACACCGAGATGTGTGTAAATTTCTGTTGCTTGCAAACTGTCATGACCCAGGAGTTTTTGGAGAATGCGCAGGTTGGCTCCGCTGCTTAACAGGTGAGTTGCAAATGAGTGGCGAAGAGCATGAGGATGCAGGGGATTTATTAATCCTGCTTTTTGACCACTTCGCCGAACCATCTCATAGGCTTTACGCGTAGAAAGTGCTTGCTCACCAAAAACATAAGTTTCGTTTGTTTGACTATGGTGCTTGAGAAGCAAGTCCCAGGTGAGAGGAGGAAGAGCAATCAAACGTTGTTTGTTGCCCTTACCCTGAATGAGTAGCGTCTTCTGAGACAAATTAACGTGAGACCATCGTAGCTGACAGGCCTCACTCACGCGAAGGCCTCCCCCATAGAGGAGTAAAAATAAGAGTTTTTCACTGTCTTCGTCTGGAGCAAAAGATTGCAGGACTGACATGGCCTCGTCCACCGAGATAAAATGCGGCAGTTTTTTTTGTTTCTTGGGGCAGGAGAGGTGGAGTCCATAATCTTGCTCAAAGATTTGCTCTTCAAAGCCCCAGCGAAAAAAACTTTTAAGTGCAGCAATTTTACGATTTCGAGTGGAAGCGGCTCCTTGTCGTGGCAAACACCATTCGCTCTTCGCTGGAAGTTGCTCAAAGAGGCGTGAGCTTTCCAGAGATGCTTGGCCAGCAGCAAAAGCTTCGATTTCAGGCACACGGACCTTGCCCAGCTGAAAGGCTTCGCTCAAATCGAGGGCGTAGGCTTTTAGGGTATGAAAAGAGGCGGACTTCTTAAAAGCCAGATATTTGAGGAAGTCTATTATTTTGGAGGCAGGGCTTGATATTGACTTCATTTGTCCTCATTTTCACTTGATTTTACAATAGGTTAGATTGTTTTGCAGCTTCTAAAGTATTTCTGGTCGAAGGCCTTATTCGCCCTATTTTTTAAAAAAAGTTTAACACCATGCAAAATTTTTCTTGCAAAAAGTTCACGACCTATGGCATAACTCACTGCGTTGTCGCGATGTATCATTGAGAGACAATCAAAATGAAACAGAGCTTACGAAAAGTTTTAACAGTTAAGAAGGTGGTAAATATGAGCGAAAATAGCATTCCAACAGTAGTGTTACCTGCATCCCAAAACGCCAATCAAGGCACATGGGGCGGTCAAGCCGCTAAAGCTCCTGAAGCTAAAACCATAGTTTATCAATCAGAAGTTATGGGCAACCTCATGAAGATGATTGATCGGGTTTCTCCATCTCAGGCCAACATTTTGGTATTGGGAGAGTCAGGGACAGGTAAAGAGTTGATTGCTCGTGCTATTCACGATCGCTCTAATAGAAAAAACAAACCTTTCGTTGCTATCAACTGTGGTGCTCTTCGCGAGACTCTTCTCGAGTCAGAGCTTTTTGGTCACGAAAAAGGATCTTTCACTGGTGCTTACAACAAAAAAATCGGTTTAGCTGAAGCTGCTAACGGTGGAACACTTTTCTTAGATGAAATCGGAGAACTTTCTCAAGCTATTCAGGCCAAGTTATTGCGCTTTATTCAGGAAGGTGAAATCTATCGTGTGGGTGGTAAGGATCCAATCAAAGTGGATATCCGTTTGATCTGTGCTACCAACCGTGAGTTAGATATGGAAGTTCAGCGCGGAAATTTCCGTGAGGACCTTTTCTATAGAATCAACACAATCGTTGTTAGTGCTCCGCCGTTACGTCGTCGCAAAGAAGATATTCCGGCATTGATCAATCACTTTTTAAATAACTCGTCTCATGCTTACTTAAATCGTGGTCGTTCTATTAGCGATGAAGCTTTAAAGGCAATGATGAAGTACGACTGGCCAGGTAATATTCGTGAACTTCAAAACGTATGTGAACGTTTGCAGATCTTGTCAGAAGGCCACCAGATTATGATCAACGATATTCCAGAGAATATCAGAGAGCCAGAAGTGAAAGACGATTTTATTGATTACGATCCTAACATGACTGTGCATGAGCTCGAGAAAAAGTATATTTTAAAAGCTCTTTCACACTTTGGTGGCAATAAAACGCAAGCTGCCAATGCATTAGGGATTACAATTAAAACTCTTTATAACAAACTTCATGAGTACGGTGAATTTGAAAACTTCGCTGTGCACACAAAACCAATGAAGTAATAAGCTAAATACTTAACTTCGTTATCTTAGGATCTCCTGCTCTCACTGAGGCAGGAGATTTTTTTATTTTTTTAATAGCTGTAGACATTTCTCAATATCTTCTTGAGTTAGGTGCAGGCCAAAGCCAAAGCGCAGACGATTTTTTCGAGAGTCGGTGAGAATGCCTAAGTTTTTTAGTTCTAAAGATATCATTGCAGTCTGTCTCTCATCGGCTAGTGCAAAAGTTAAAAAATGTCCTCTCTGTCCAGCCGGAACTGGAAGTATGTTTTGCAGTTTTAAAACGGGATGTTCAGACTTTGCAAGTCCTTCAAGGAATTGATTTTGTAACTGAGAAACATACTGATGAATTTTCTCAACAGTGAGCTCCTTTTGTTTAAAAAGAAGCAAGCTCGCTTCTAAGCGGTAAAGAGCTGCAAAGTCCATAGTGGAACCAGCAAAGCGTAAACCATCATCTGGAAAGGCAACTTCTTCACTGCGATTTTGCAGTGAAGAGAGCTCTGCAAACCAACCTGTATAGTAAGGTTTTAAAGTTGTTTGGGGCGGACTGTACAAAAAGCAGCAGCCCTCTCCACCTTGAGCATATTTGTAGGATCCAGCTAAATAAAAGATTCTATTTTGCAGGGCTTTTAAAGTGGTTGGTATTGCCATAAAGCCATGATAACCATCCACTACAACTTGTGAGGCCTGAGGGAGCTGTGAGGCTATTTTGCTAAAATCACAAACCCATCCAGAATTAAAAAAGACATGAGAGAAAAACACTAAGTCTGGAGTTACTTTGTTTGCAATCGCAGTAAATCTTTCGGTAAAGGTTGCAAAGGGCTCTGTCGGCACGCGCACAACCTCAAGGTTTGCGAAAACCTCGGCATACCTTTTAATTTGTCTATCAAAGCTGTAAAACTCAGAGTCGGTGGTTAGCACAGTGAGTTTCTTTTGAGGATCAAAACAAGAAAGAACTCGCATCACCAATTCATGAGTGTTTGGAGCAAAAGAAATCTGTTGAGGGCTATCAACTCCTAAGATTTCTGCAATCAACTGCTGAGCATTGGGAATCTTTTTAGAAAAGATATATGACCATTTATCATCAACCATTGTGGCTGCATCATCCCAATATTGCAAGTGGGCGTCTCTGGTGATATCGGGCCAGAAGTGGTGTGAGTGAGCAGTAAAATAAATCTTGTTGTTCTGCTGAGATAAAAAGCGAGAGTAAAAATTTTTGTACATGCCTGTAGCTTGCCCGAGAGCTTTAGTAATGACAAAAAAAAAGGTGCCTCTTGGCACCTTTTTAGCAAAGAAAAGCTAATAATTAGAAATAACCTTCTTCGTCATTCTCGTCGTCATCGTCATCGAACTCATCGTCGTCATCGTCTGAGTCGTCAGAAACTAAACTCTCTTCACTTTCTTCATCTTCCAAATCTTCAAAACCATCATCTTGTTGTTCGTCAGCATCTTCCCAGCCGTCAGTTTCACTTTCAGCATCATCTTCTAAGCCAACGAGACTGTCTAGCTCCGCTTCATCATCAAAGTCTGAAGTCATGTCATTTAGGCTTTCACTCAATACAGGAGTGATTGCAGGGATCTTTTCAACTTTAACAGTTTTTGCTTTTGCTGGAGTTGCTTTTTTTGCAGGTGCTTTTTTAGTCACCTTTTTAGCCGTAGTTTTTTTAGCCGCAACTTTTTTAGGAGCTGCTTTTTTTACAGCTTTTTTAGGAGCGGCCTTTTTAGGAGCAGCTTTTTTGGTAGTAGCTTTTTTAGCCGCCTTTTTTGTAGCAGGCTTTTTAGCAGCTTTTTTTGTTACTTTTTTTGCAGTTTTCTTTGCCGTTGATTTTTTAGCAGCAGCTTTTTTAGGTGCAGCTTTTTTTGCTTTCTTTGCCATTTTGAAGTCTCCTAGCTAGTGATTTTACTCCTGAATAGACTAGCTACAATTTAAACTCGAGGCAATAGGTTTGCTAAAAATCAGTAGGCATGGAGGTCATCAAATAAAACCCTCCTAGATTCATTCCCGAAGCTGCCATAGTGGCAAAATAACCGAGAATTTTTGTCCCAGCCTCATTGGTGAGGGGGAGAGTCATGTTGGCATAGGGGTCAAAGTTGGACTCAAATAGAGTTGCCACGGTGTTCTGACCTAAATAGACGTTTAATTTAGCACTGTTTTTGAGAGGAACAACAAGATGTGCCAGCCTTTCCTCTGGGACCCCAGGGAGGGGGGAGCCGTTGGGGAGGCCATCTGCCGGAAATTTATCTAGTCGTTGGCTCAGATATTTTGACGGCAAACGAAGTGCTACATAATTGTAATTAGACTTATTTAGAGTTTGTACAAATACCCCAGGAAGCTCAGCAATGGGATAGCTTAGATTTTCCACAGCCAGACCCATGCCTAGCGGTACCAATAATGAAAGCTCTTTCTTTTTAGCATCATAATCTACGACCTGCATTTTATCGTAGGGTCCACCTGAAATAAACGCTGCATAAGGGGAGGTTGTGATCGGGCCAGGGTCGCTACCAAACCCATCTCTAGAATCTGCTCCCGGTGAAAGTACCTCAAAAGAAGGTGCGCAGGATAGTCCGCTCATTGAAAGAATAAATAGCAATACAAACGTAAAAGCCAATTTTAATCGAAACATCATAATCACTCCCTGATTGATGTTATGCTGACAATATATGCATCTCATCGGCTTATCTTGAGATTTCTTTATACTGATATTGGGTTAATGTGAGCAAAATATAAAAAAAGAGAACGAAGTAAAAAGAACTGGAAAAAATTTTGGCGATAATACCCGTGGAGTTGTTAAAACAATAAACAAAAAAGCCCCAAGTTCTCACTTGGGGCTTAGGTCGATGTCAGTTAGGATTAACCGATTAATTTCATTGCGAGCTGGTTGATCTGGTTAGCTTGCGCAAGAGTAGAAGTACCTGCTTGTAACAAGATGTTGTTACGAGTCATCTCAGAAGATGCCTGAGCAACATCAGTATCTCTGATACGGCTGTTAGCTGCAGATAAGTTCTCTTGAGCAACACCCAAGTTATCAACTGTAGAAGTCAAACGATTCTGAAGAGCACCGAGATTTGCACGCATGCTATTTACAGAAGTTTGCGCATCATCAAGCAAAGCTAAAGACTCTTGAGCGCCTGTTTTGCTTGAGTAGTCGATACCATCAAGACCAAGAGCATCGATCGTTGCAACGTTTTCAGCTGCATTGAAAGAAATTCTGTCTTCAATGTCACTGTTGTAAAGACCAACTTGGAAGTCGAACTGAGGAAAAGAACCGTCAAGAAGCTTTGTAGTACCCCAAGTAGTTACTGAAGCAATACGCTGCATCTCTTCTTTAAGTTGATTAACCTCTTTATTTAACATTCCACGCTCTACATCACCAACAGTGTCAGAAGAAGCTTGGATACCTAGTTCTCTAAGACGAACTACGATATTAGCAATTTCATTCAATCCACCTTCAGCCGTTTGCACTAAAGAAATACCGTCATTAGCATTACGTTGAGCTTGTGCAGCTGAACGAATTTGCGCTCTTAAACCTTCTGAAATCGCCAAACCAGCAGCGTCATCAGCAGCTTTGTTGATGCGGCTTCCAGAAGCCAACTTAGCCATTGAATCGTTGATAGCTCTTTGGCTACCAATTAAGTTTCTTTGAGCGTTTAATGCACCGATATTTGTTGTTACTCTCATTCCCATTTTCGAATCCTCCGTTAATTAATTTAATATTTAGTTTTCATTTCAATACCCTCCTTAGATTAGAGCCCCGTTTTTTGGGGTGGCATCCGAGCCGATCTTTTTTTATTTGGCCTCATTAACTTTAAGTAAAAACTTAGAACAATCTGTTGTTCTTATTATGTCATCCCTGATGGCCCTCCTTTCATTACATGAGAGTGTGACCTTCACTCCCAGGCACATCCTAATTGCACCGTTACCTGATAGGTGATTGATCGGGATTTGAGTCGGAGTCTTGACAGGACCTTTAGCGAAAATTGAAGAAATGAAGTAATACTAGTCTTAAGCCACAGAGAGATATCTCGACTTTGATTTGGAAAATAAGTTTTTTAATAGACGGATGTCGAGTTTTCTCGACGTAGATATAGTCAAAACTCTATAGAGATGGTGAGAAAAGAATTAGTCTATTTCATGAAAGCGACAGAGGGCCATAGTTCCTGAGCTCTCATACATCTTTAGTAAGAATTCGCGGCGATGGTTTTCTGCGTTATAACCTAAAGAGCATTTTTGATCTTGTGCTGAATAGTGAGAGCAATCTTCACAGGCATACATAAGGGTATAGCGATTAAAGTCTTTAGGGTCGACTTTATCCCTTCTAATAGAGGGGCGTATACGTTTAGAATGATTTACAGCTTTGGACATTGACATTTCCTATTTCAACCTCAGCTTTATCTCAGATGGAGGAACCATGAGCAACGACATTGAAAAAATGACGCGAAAAAGCCAGGAAGCGATGCAGGCGGCAGCTAAGAGTGCAGAAAAGCGCGGTCATCCAGCAGTAGAGCCAGAGCATTTGTTGATGGAGTTGGTGCAGCAAAGTGAAGGCGTTGTGCCTCGTTTGTTGGATAAAATGAAGGTTCCTCAAGCCGCTTTTCTTGAAGAACTGAAAGCTAAAATAAATCGTTTTCCAACGGTCACTGGGCAAAACAAAATTTATGCAGGCCCGCGGTTAAGCAAGATTTTTCAAGGAGCTGAAGGAGAAGCGAAACTCTGGGGCGATACTTATATCTCTACTGAGCACTTTTTTCTGAGTATGTTGAAATCAACAGATTCAGAGTTAAATAACTTCTTTAAAAAATTTAAAATGCAAGTGGATCAAGCGAAAGAGCAACTACAGACCATTCGAGGAAATCAAAAAGTGACAGATGACGATCCCGAAAATAAATACGAAGTTTTGGCTAAGTACGCTCGCGATTTGACAGCTCTTGCTGCAGAAGGAAAGTTAGATCCCGTTGTTGGCCGAGATGAAGAGATCAGAAGAGTCATGCAGGTCCTTTCTCGCAGAACCAAAAACAACCCAGTTCTTATCGGGGAACCAGGCGTCGGTAAAACGGCGATTGCAGAGGGCTTGGCACTAAGAATAGTAAAACAAGACGTCCCAGAAAATCTCATTGGCAAAAAATTGATGTCACTGGATATGGGAGCTCTTATTGCGGGCGCGAAATACCGTGGGGAGTTTGAGGATCGTTTAAAAGCAGTTATTAAAGAAGTTACATCCAGTGAAGGCGAGATTATTCTTTTTATCGATGAAATCCACACGCTTGTAGGGGCTGGTAAAACTGACGGGGCTATGGACGCTGGACAACTCTTAAAACCAGCTTTGGCGCGCGGTGAGCTCCACTGCATTGGCGCTACAACCTTAGATGAGTATCGCAAGTACATCGAAAAGGACGCAGCTTTGGAGCGACGTTTTCAAACGGTGTTGGTCGATGAGCCTTCAGTTGAAGATGCAATCACAATTTTACGTGGTCTTAAAGAGAAGTACGAGGTCCATCATGGGATTCGCATTACAGACTCAGCCCTTGTCGCAGCAGTAAAGTTGTCTCACCGCTACATCCAGAATCGTTTCTTGCCAGATAAAGCTATTGACCTCGTAGATGAAGCAGCAAGTAAGTTAGGTATCGAATCAAGATCTGTTCCTGAAGAGATTGATCAAATTGAGAGACAACTCATGCAGTTGCGCATCGAAAAAGAGGCTCTTAAAAAAGAAAGCGATGACAGCTCTAAAGAGCGTTTGTTGCAAATCGAAAAAGAGCTTCAAGATTTGGGAGCTAAAAATCAAGTTCTTCGTGAACAATGGGAATTTGAAAAAGGTGGCATTGAGCAAATTAAGTCAGCCAAGTCTGAAATCGAAAATTTAAAGATAGAAATCGACAAAGCCGAACGTTCTGGTGATTTAGGAAGAGCTGCGGAAATTAAATATGGCAAGCTCCCTGAGTTAGAAAAGAAGTTAAAATCTTTTGAGGAGCGAGCTGCTCAAAAAGACGGAGCCGCTCCACAAATGCTCAAAGAAGAAGTGAGCGCAGAAGATATTGCAGAAGTTGTAGCAAAGTGGACAGGAATTCCTGTATCCAAAATGTTAGAAAGTGAATCCTTTAAGCTTCTCAAAATGGAAGAGCAGCTCGGTAAAAGAGTTGTGGGGCAAGATCATGCTCTCACCATGGTCGCAGATGCAATCCGCCGTGCGCGTGCTGAGATTTCTGATCCTAACAGACCTATTGGTAGCTTCCTGTTCTTAGGACCTACGGGGGTGGGTAAAACAGAGACAGTCAAGGCATTAGCCGACTTCTTGTTTGATGATGAGCAAGCAATTGTACGTATTGATATGAGTGAATATATGGAAAAGCACTCGGTGTCTCGCTTAGTTGGCGCTCCTCCGGGGTATGTTGGATACGAAGAGGGTGGGCAATTGACAGAGGCTGTGAGAAGAAAGCCCTACAGTGTGGTGTTATTGGATGAAGTAGAAAAAGCTCACCATGATGTATTCAACATCCTTCTACAAGTTTTAGATGATGGTCGATTGACAGATGGACAAGGACGAACGGTTGATTTTAAAAACACCGTGGTGGTCATGACTTCTAATATCGGAGCTCATGCGATCATGGATGCTTCCATGAATGATAAAGAAAAACATAAAGCAGTGATGGAGGCTTTGAGAGGACATTTCCGACCGGAATTTCTTAACAGGATTGATGAAACCATCATGTTTAATTCTCTTGGGGAAAAACAAATTGCCGGTATCGTAAAAGTGCAGTTGGATATAGTCTCCGAAAGATTAAAACAGAAGAAAATTCAGCTTATCTTTGAAGACCAAGCTGTAGAGTGGTTGGCAAAGAAGGGTTTTGATCCTCTCTACGGGGCAAGGCCTTTAAAGAGAGTGATTCAAAGCGAGTTGTTAAATCCACTATCAAAAATGATCATTGCTGGGCAAATCAAAGCAGGTGAAAAGGCCATCATTAGTGCGACAGATTTGAGTTTGCACATTAAATTAGCAAACTAAACACTGTTAAGAGTCAATTTACTAAAACAAATGGGAACCTCGGGTTCCCATTTGTTTTTCAGTGCGCGGTTAGATCTTGCTAATTTCAAAAATTTAATCTAAAAGGGAGGCGCTCAAAAGGAGTTTTCATCGTGACTCAATTAAAATTCGCGTCCTTATTTTTTGTATCGCTATTCATAGTTCCACCTTATGTATTTGCTCAAGAAAAAGAAACTGTTTACGAAACCGTGATTGAAGATGTGATCTTTAATAGTTCAAGCCGAACCATTATCGACGAAAAAACAATTCGTGAGAGTCGCTCTCCTGATTTGACGACTCTAATCTCCGGCGCAGCAAATCTCAGTATCACCTCAACAGCTTTTCAACCAAATTCTATCTTTGTTCGTGGGGGAGATGCTGCTCATGTTCTCATCGTCGTAGATGGTATTCCTTTTTATGACGCTTCTACATCTCAGCGCACTCTCAATTTAAATACTTTGGACATCAAATCTATCCGTCGTATTGAAATCATCAAAGGTTCGCAGACGGTGCTTTACGGTGGGCAAGCTCTGAGTGCGGTGATCAAAATTGAAACTGTTCCCCGCGATTTAGAGAGCAAGACGGGCGTTCAAGCTGTAGCAGGTACTTTTGATTATCGTGATTTGTCCTTTGCTCATTTTGAACCTATTGGTGATGACCAAGGTGTTGTTGCTCGCGGTAGAGGAACTTGGAAAGAAAAGCAATCCCCCGTTTTATCCTCAGATCGTACTTATTTGAGCAGCACCACTTCTGGAGAGTTGTCTTATCTTAAAAAAGGACAAACAGAGTTTATCTTAAAAACTCAGTATCTGCAGGACTTTTCAGAAGGAGCAACCTCTTCGATGGCCGGTACCATTGTTGATGTTGATGACTACACAGCTTTTACACGTCAAGTGGCTGGTAGTGGTATCGTGCGCTTTCGTGGTTTGCCTTGGACTCCACGTTTTTCTTTCGGTGTGCAAAATAGTGTAAGGGAGTGGAAGTGGCCAGTGAACCCTTCTAATTTCTACAACCGCCAAATTTTAGAACATTATGGAGCTAACCTTCATACCCTCAGACTTGAGGCGACTCCTCTAGATAAGGAAACTCATCGAGTTTTAGTCGGTGCCAGTTATATTTTTGAAGATTTTTTGTACAGAGATAATGGTGTTGAAAAGTCTAATAATTTTAATGAGCAAAAGGGAGCCTTTGCGACTTATCAATGGGCACCAACTTCTAACTTTAATGCTGTGACTGGTTTTAGAGTGGAGCAGTGGAGAGATAAAACGCCTGTTGAGAGTGCACAGCTGGGGTTGACCTACAAAAAAACTAAATTTGAAATCTCTAGCGACTACAAAACACCTTCTCCCTTTCAGTTATTCTCTAGCTATGGCAATCGTAACCTCAACGCCGAGAGGGCGAAACAGGCCAGCCTGACTCAAGATTTTTCTATTTCTGATAAGCAAGAGATTTCATTGACTGGTTTTTTTGTTGAATATGATGATTTGATTATAACTGTGGGTTCAGGCATGAATCGCACATATCAAAATGTTTCTAAGGTGACCACTTCGGGAGCTGAATTGATGTACACCGCTCGTTACGACACGGGAACTCTTGTGCAGTTAGCTCTCGGTTACCAAGATCCGTGGGATGAAGACAACAAACAGCGTTTGGTAAGACGTCCTCTCTATAATGGCAGCTTGCGTATCACACAAAACTTTGAGCCGGTTACGGCTTTTGTCGAGCTTATTGGTGCTGGTGATCGATTGGATTATGCAAACATGAGCAGAACACGAACAGAGTCCTTGGATCCCTATCATATTGTGAATGCAGCGGTTAGCTACAAATGGGACCAAAGTTTGAACTTCTTTTTGCGTGGAAATAACGTCTTTAACAATCGTTACGAAGAGACTTACACTTATTATGTCGAAGGCTTTTCTCTGCATGGAGGAGTAGAAGCTTGGTTCTAAATAAGGAGTAATAAATTATGTTGAGTTTTAAAAAAATTAAATCAGTTGTTTTTGCTGTTTTTTTTCTGAGCTCAACATTTTTTACCAACGCTAGTTTAGCAGAAGACTCCAAATGGACTTATGATGTCAGAGCTTCGTCGGGCACTCAGAACAATCGCACTTACAACGAAATTCATTTAGGACTCAATTGGAGTTTTAGTGAATTCCTCACGTGGAGAAATTCTGTTTTCACTCGTTCTGGGGATCAGACCAAAACAGTTAATGGTTTGGATTCTTCTTTGCTTCTTTCCTACGACAAAACATCAAAAGATAACAAATTTGGTTTTGGTGCTTATGTCGGTCCAGGTGTACGTCTTGCCTCTGATAAATATTCTGCAGCAACAGGTGAAGCAGGTATAAAAATTAGGCTAGGAGGCCTGCAATTTGGAGTAGGGGCCAAACATCTTCGCTACTTTGATACACGCAAAGATGTTGACGGAGTTTCGCTCCCCAAAGATGAGAATCAGTTATTTATTACTCTCTCTGGGGGAGGGAGTCTTTAAATCGACAGAAGTCCTGTAAACTCATTGAGCGATTTGCATGACTTTTTGAATTTAATTTTACGAGAAGTGTCCAACTCCATGACACGACCTTTTTTTTCATAAAATCTTCTTAATAATTGAGCAGACTAGCCCGATAGCTAAGCGGTAGGACCACGAGACTAACGGGAGGACTGCAATGTTAAATCTCAAGAATATGGCACAAGGAGTTGGTAGAGCCATTGTCCTGATCGTTATTGCAACTACCATGATGGGTAATGAGTCTTGTCAGCAGCAACCTCAACCCGACTCTGGAAGAAAATTAAGAAAGATTGTAGAAATGGGGCGAATCACAAGTAGTCCTTTAATGCTGCCAAAAGGTGGTGCATTTGATTTTGAGTTTGTAGCAAATCAACAAGTGTATGGAGTGCTGGCTGCTCACGATGGTTTTACTTTGCGCTACACTCCGCCAATTGCAAGCAGTCCACTTACGGCCCGTGGGGATGAATTTTTAGGATTAAATAAAACAGATCGTACGGCTTTTAAGGCATTCGCTAAGTCTGCTGGTAAGGACGACTTCCGCGTGCATTATTCAAAAGAAGCTTGGTGTATGGTGAACTTGCCGCAGACGCGAATTGCAGGTTCAGTGAACTCTTTTGAGTTGATTGGTGGTGGTGGTTTAACCATCGGTTTTACGAAGTCGGGTCAACACGATCTTTCAAATATTCCTGAAATTGGTTTTAATGTGGAGTTTGCGCAATTGGGAGTGAGTATGGTTGCGACAAGGCCACTCACTAACAAAGTAATGGCAGCTACTAACGTCAATTCTAACCAAACTAAAACCCAAATCAGTATGGCATTTAATGCCGGGAATTTCCGATTGGGGCCAAGCGCTTACTATCAAACGCCGTTGGCGACAGTGACCAAAAAGGGGCTTGAGAAAGCCATTACTGGTCTTGATGAGCAACTCCAATCAGAGGAGTGGTTCACGCGAGTCTTGGCAAATCACGAAACTCACTTAGTAGTTGTTGGTGGACAAGACGTGAGACTTGAAGTTGGTGATGAGCTTATCATCTATAACGAAGACTACTACTGGGATGGCGAACCTTGTAACTCTCAATACCGTGGGGGTGGAGCAGCAGCCGATGCTGCTGTGGCGAAGATCCGTTTGGACTGGGTTGGTGATGAGATCTCAAGAGGTATCATTATCGAAGAAACAGATGAAGCACCAGTGATCGGGGCCAAAGTGAAGCTTTTCAAGTTTGCACCCGCTAAAACTGACAATGGCGGCGGTACAGTAAAACCTCCAAGTACATCCCGTCCTGTAGGTGGCAATTAAACGCCACCTAAGTCTCTGACTTTCTTGCATAATAGCAGTTCTAAGAATAGCCCGTTCCGCAATTCACCCAGTTCTTGCCAATTTTTTGCTGCCAGTGTAGGTTTCCGGCAACAAACGGGGCCCACATGTTTTCGGGAATCATAGAGTCAGTACAACCCATTCTAAAGTCCACAGAGCTTACCAATGCATTTCGCATTGAAGTAAGAAGACCTGATTTTTTTGATGATTTAAAAACTGGTGACAGCATTGCCTGTGATGGGGTCTGTTTGACTCTCGAGGAGTTCAGTGAAAAACAACTTACTTTTACTCTCGCTGCCGAAACTATTCGGGTTCTTAACTGGAAGCCAGAATCTTGGCTCGGAAAAAAACTCAATTTGGAGCGCTCCCTTCGATTTGGTGACCGTATTCATGGTCATCTTGTAACAGGTCACGTTGATTCTTTAGGGACAGTAGTGTCCGCAGAGAATGCTGGCGATTCTTTCTTTCTAAAGGTCGCAGTGGCTCCAAGCGTGTTGCCCTTTGTTTGGGTAAAAGGAAGCATCACTATCAATGGTGTGAGCTTAACTGTAAATAAAGTTGAGGGAGACACAGTTGAGGTTTGCCTCATCCCCGAAACTGTTAAAAGAACTAACTTAGGTGATTTGACAGCAGGTCAAGTTGTGAATATTGAGCCGGATTATATGGCAAAAGCTGTAGCAAGAGCTATGGAGTATCAAAAACTCTCATTCAGTAAGGATACTTAAAATGAAATTCAACACAATACCAGAATTGATCGAAGATATTCGTGCTGGAAAAATGGTGATACTCGTTGATGATGAAGATCGTGAAAACGAAGGGGATCTAGTCCTAGCGGCTGACCATGTGAGTGCCCAAGCAATTAATTTTATGGCTGCTGAGGCTCGTGGGTTAATTTGTTTGGCCATCACTCAATCTCAGGCCGATCAATTACAATTGCCATTGATGGTTCGCGATGAAATGAATTTTTCTCCCAACAAAACTGCGTTCACAGTGAGTATTGAAGCTGCTCATGGCGTGAGTACTGGTATCTCTGCTGCAGACCGTGCGCATACCATTAAGGTGGCATCGTCCCCACAAGCGAAGCCGAGTGATATCCATATTCCAGGGCATGTTTTTCCGATCAAAGCCCAACGTGGTGGGGTTCTTCGCCGTGCCGGGCACACAGAAGGAAGTGTTGATCTAGCAAAACTAGCTGGTTTAAATCCAGCAGCTGTTATCTGTGAGGTCATGAATCCAGATGGAACTATGGCACGAGTCACAGATCTTAAAACATTTGCTCAGAAACACTCTCTTAAAATTGGAACTATCGTTGATCTGATTCAGTACCGTCTCGAAAACGAAAGTTTAGTCGAAGAAGTCATTTCTTACGATCTTCCTGAGGCAAAGTTTGGGAAAAACTGGCAGGCAAAAGTATTTAGATCAGAAGTGGATTTGCAAGATCACTTTGTTTTACAAAAAGGGACAATTTCTTCTGAAAAGAGCACTTTGGTAAGAGTTCATGTTGAGAATACTGTTAAAGATATCTTCAATTTAATGGGGGCTCATGTAAACCCTTTAGCTTCGTCAATTGCGCAAATTGAAAAAGAGGGAAGTGGTGTGCTCTTGCTTTTACGAGGGCAGAGTCGTACGCATTCTTTGGCAAACGAAATCAAAGCTTTGGCGGGAATGCCGATGGATGTTCGCGTGAACCCATCTATGGATCAAAAAGACTACGGAGTAGGCGCGCAAATTTTACGTCATTTAGGGATTAGAAATATTGAACTCTTAACGAATAAGCCTGAGAAAAAAGTTGGTCTCAAAGCTTATGGTTTAGAAATCATCTCAATTAGAAGTTTATAGGGAGCTTGTTATGCGCATTGGAGTTGTCACTTCTCGCTGGAATGCTGAAGTCACTGAAAAGTTAGAAGAAGGTGCTTTAAACTACCTCGAAGAGTTAACAGGGATAGAAATTATCGCTGTTAAAGTGCCGGGAGCTGTTGAGATTCCCATCGCCTGTCAGTCTCTGCTTGAGAATGGTTGCGAGGGGGTTGTGGCCCTAGGGTGTGTGATTCGTGGAGACACCACTCATTATGACTACGTATGTCAGTCCGTTGAGCGTGGCGTGAGTCAATTGATGCTCCAGTATAAAAAACCAATCGGTTTTGGTGTTTTGACCACAGAAAATGATGAGCAAGCTTTGGACCGTGCCGGTGGCAAGCACGGCAATAAAGGATTTGAAGCGGCTCAGGTGACTGTCGAAATGATTGGCTTATTAAAGGGGCTACAATCTGACTTGGCTAAACCCAAAAAAGCTACGGCGAAAAAACGTCCTAGCCCCCTCAAAAAAACCAAGAAAAAAGCCAAAAAGTAATTTAGATTAAGGGGCTGAGATGAAAGATGAATTTCAGCCCTCGGGCCCTCAAGAATATCGTAAACGCAAAAGGGAAATTGTTGTCGTCCTTTTGGTCTCCCTGTTGTTTGTGGCCCTGACGTGGTTTGAAATCCGTTTGTTCTCAACCAGTCAGCAGCTGCCATTTGTTCATTCTGTTTTCTTCTTCGGACTTGTTAATTTTAATATCATCCTTTTGCTCTTGTTGCTTTACTTGATTTTTAGGAATCTCGTAAAAACTTTCGTTGAAAGGCGTGGCAAAGTTTTTGGATCCAGCCTTAAAGCCAAGCTCATTGCGGCTTTTGTGGCTTTTAGTTTTATTCCTACAGTTTTGATGTTTGTGATTTCTGTATTTTATATCAACTCCAGTTTTGATAAGTGGTTTAATGTTAAAATGGCTGGAGTCCTCAAGAGCTCTCTTGAGGTTACCAATGCTTATTATTTTTCAGCCAAAAAAAAGAACTATCACTTTGCCAATGAAATAGCTAAGCAGCTACGCCAGGATCGCAATTCTATCTATGTGCAGAAAACTCTCGATCGTCTTCGTCAGCAGTACAGTTTGGACGCCGTGGAGTATTATCCTTCGTTGTTTGGCAAAAGGCTCTACTCTTTTGCAAAAGAAGAAAACGTTCCTCCTGTACCCGCAGTTTCTTTAGAATTTTTGCAGAAGGGTATTCGCTCTCAGGTTGAGGCCTCTACGATTCATCAATTTGGCGATGGAAATTTAGTTCGAGTTATCGTGCCCATCGAAGAGGGAAAGAGTAAGGGAGCGCTAGTTGTTTCTAGTTTTGTACCCTTATCTCTGATTTCAAGAATGAACGATATTTCTTCAGCTTACGATGACTTCAGGGATATGAATGTTCTGGAATATCCCTTAAAATCTATTTATTTGATTATCCTCTTCTTGATGACTCTGGTTATCCTTCTCGCCGCCACTTGGTTTGGATTTTATCTGGCTAAACAGTTGGCGATCCCACTGGTGCAGTTAGGCAGAGCAACAAAACGTGTTGCTGGCGGTGACTATTCGACTTTAGAGGTCAAGTCAGGTTCGGAAGAAATCTCAATGCTGATCGAGAATTTCAATCAGATGACTCGTACATTAGAACGAACACTGGCCGACCTAGATCAGTACAATCGTTACATTGAAGTTGTTTTGAAGAATGTCAGTGCTGGGGTTATCTCGGTTGATCGCAATGGTGTAGTAACAACCCTAAATGGGCGTGCCGCAGAGTTATTAAAAATTGAACCTGACAAGTTTATTGGTAAATCTGTAAGAGAGCTTTTGACCTTGGAGTACTTCCGCACTTTTAGTGAGTTGTTAAAGTTAATGACTGAAAACAAAGTGGAGACTCTACAAAAAGAATTGCGTGTAAATGTGCAAGGTGAAGCTTTGCCGTTATTAATGAATCTGTCGATACTAAAAGATGACAATGGTGAGGAGCTTGGTAAGATCGTTGTTTTTGATGATCTATCTCCCATTGTAAATGCTCAGCGCTCTGCCGCGTGGACAGAAGTGGCGCGAAGAATTGCTCACGAGATCAAAAATCCTCTGACGCCCATTAAACTTTCAGCCGAAAGACTGCAGCGTAAATTTGGCAGTCAGATTGATGATCCTGCGTTTAAAGATTGCACCACTATGATAATTCATCAAGTGGATGATCTTAAGAATTTGGTTAACGAGTTCAGTAATTTTGCTCGCTTGCCTCAAGCTAAATTTGTTCTTTCAGATTTTAACCAAGTTATCCGGCAAGCTGTCGGAATTTTCCAGCAGGCGCACGGATCCAAAATAAATTTTCCTCTTCAGCTAGATTCCGAACTTCCTGAGTTTAAGCTTGATCCTGATCAGATGAATCGGGTCTTTGTGAACTTAATAGACAATGCCATTGCGGCAGTGAGTGCTGAATCTGATCCTACAGTGGCAGTGAGCACTCAATATGCGCCCACCTCAAAAATAGTGCGCATTACAATCAGTGATAATGGTACGGGAATACCAGCAAGTGATCGAGCGCGCATTTTTGAGCCTTACTTTTCCACAAAAGATAGCGGAACGGGCCTAGGGCTTGCAATTGTGAAACGTATTATCGAAGACCATAATGGTTTTATTCGTGCCTTTTCAAACGAACCAAAAGGCACAAAAATGATTATCGAATTGCCAGTAATTGAAGTAGAGGGGTGGAAACCTTCTGCGGGAGAAAAATCATGAGTACAGTCACTACTTTGAGTGAAGGAATAGAAAATAAAAATCGCACTAAGATTTTGATCATCGACGACGAAGCGCCAATACGTGATGTGCTTGCGGCCAATCTTTCTGATGATGGGTTTAAGGTATTTACGGCGCACGATGGACAGTCAGGTCTGCAAGCGCTCAAAGATTTTCAGCCAGAAATTTGTTTTTTGGATATCTGGATGCCTGGAGATATGGATGGAATTGAAGTTCTAACTGCAGCGAGAAAATTATTTCCACAAGTAGAATTTGTCATGATTTCTGGCCATGGGACTATCGAGACAGCAGTCAAGGCCACAAAGTTGGGAGCATGGGATTTTATTGAAAAGCCTCTTTCTATGGATAAAATTTCTATTGTTATTTCCAATATTATTTCTTACCAAGCGCAAAAAGAAGAAAAGACTCTTTTACTCAATAAACTTCGTCGCAGTATCGCATTGATTGGTGAAGCGCCAACAGTCATTCAAACAAAACAGTTATTAGCACGTGTGGCACCAACGCAGTCCAGTTTGTTAATTACTGGCGAAAAAGGCGTCGGAAAAAAATTAGCGGCTCAGAATATTCATTATATGAGTGCACGAGCTAGTCGCCCCTTTGTTGATCTCAACTGCGCTTCTGTGCCAGAAGAACTTTTAGAAGCCGAAATTTTTGGGATTGAAAAGGGTGCAATGCCTGGTGTTGATCGCCTTAAAAAAGGAAAACTTGATCTTGCCAGCGGTGGAACTCTCTATCTTTCAGAAATAACGGCAATGCCATTGCATGTGCAAATCAGATTATTCAATTATTTAGATGAAAAGAAGTACCTGCGCATTGGGGGCAGTGAAAAGGTTGAAAATGATGTGCGTGTCATTGCGTCCTCAACGGCTAATGTCGAAGCGGAGGTGAGTGCCGGTCGTTTTAGACCTGAACTCTATGCAAAACTCAATGCGATGCCATTTAGAGTTCCCGCATTACGAGAGCGTTTAGAAGATATTCCTGTTTTGGTATCTTATTTTTCAGACGCTGTGGCGCGTGAAGCTGGCATCTTTAAAAAGAATTTTTCAGAAAAAGCCATTGAGAAGATGATTCAATATCCATGGCCAGGCAATGTCCGAGAGCTTAAAAACTTTTTGGAGCGCGTATATATTCTTACGCCCTCTGAGTTCATCGACGTTCACGACTTGCGTTTTGCCGGGCTCGTGGATGCAAAGGATATGGAAGGGGCTGCGGCGGATTTCTTGTCGACGTTTAGAGAAGCCCGCGCTCAGTTTGAAAAAGAATATTTACTAAAAAAGATCGCGGAAAATAATGGCAATATCTCAAAGACCGCAGAAGTAATTGGTCTCGAGAGAAGTTATTTGCACCGTAAAATGAAAACTTACGGTATTGAATCAAAAGATGTTAAATCTGGCGAGGAATAGAAGTTAAAGAATGAGTACTGCATGGAAGAGCGGTGTTGTTTCAGAGCTAAAATTTGAATATGCCCGCTCACGAGGAGCGGGAGGGCAGCATGTTAATAAAACGGAATCTGCAGCCATTCTCCGCTTTCATGTGGCGAGTTCACAGTATCTTTCGGAGATTCAAAAAGAGCGTGCTCTCAGAAAGCTTTCCAATAAAATTAACTCTGAGGGCGAGCTGATTCTGAGAGAAGAAGGTGCCCGGGAACGTCTTCGCAATAAAGAAGTCTTAATCAAAAAATTTTTAGAGTTACTAGAAAAAGCTTTTTTTGTGCCACCCACTCGCAAAAAAACTCGACCAACAAGGAGTTCGCAGCGAGAAAGGCTTCTAGTTAAAAAAGCTCATGGTGAAAAAAAGCAGCTTCGATCAAAAGTAAAAAAGGATGATTATTAATGAAATCACCATTTAAAAACCCAATTTGTGTGGCTCTTGATGTGGATAGTGCGCAACAAGCTTTGGCTTTGGTCGATCAATTGTCGCCAATTGTTGGGGGCTTTAAGGTTGGGCCGCGTTTGTGTCTTCGATATGGCGAAAAACTCATTGAGCAGATTGCTAAAAAAGGACCTGTCTTCGTCGACAATAAGCATTTCGATATTCCTTCAACAATGTTGGCAGCGGTAAAGGCTAGTTACGAATCTGGAGCGAGCCTGGTTACTGTGCATGCACTGAGTGGCAGCGAGGCCTTAGTCTCTCTAGCAGAATGGGAAGCGCAAATTACTCAAAAGCATTTTTTTAAAATTCTTTCAGTGACAGTTTTAACCAGTTGGGATGAGTCTTCGCTGCCAGCATCACTGCAGTGTTGGCCAGTAAGAGAGCACGTTTTGTCGTTGTCTCAAGAGGTCCTAAAATCTGGGTTAACGGGACTGGTTTGTTCTGCTCATGAATTGGAGCTTTTACAGGGTAGAGGGCATTACCTGGTGACACCTGGCATTCGATTTGTTAAAGAGCTGGGCAGTGATCAAAAGAGAACAATGGGCCCAGCCGAAGCGGTGAAAGCGGGTTCCAACTTGCTGGTTGTGGGGCGCCCAATTATCGAAGCTTCAAATCCAGAACTTGCAGCCGCAGATTTTGTGAATTCAGTTATATGAAAAAAAGTTTTAGTCGCAATAGTAAAGCAGATTCTTCAAGAGGAAATCAGGCTCGTGGTGGACAAGGGCGTGGAAATGTCTCTTCACGTGGCGGGCAGCCTTCAAATAATCGAGGGGCAGGTAATGTTTCTGCGCCTAAGGCTGGAGGTCGTTTTGCTGCGGGATCACGTCATGGAAGACCTGAAGAAGTTATTCCTCGTACTTGGCGCGCAGTGATTGGACATCATGCAATTCGTGAAGCTCTGAATATTCGTCCGCATCAAGCAAAAGTACTTTGGATCAAGCAAGGTTATGAGTCTTCTCAGGACTTGCGTGAAATTTATGAATTAGCGGAAAAAGAAAAAATCAAAATCGAACTTCATCCTGATGCACGTATTGATAAATTCGGCTCATCTCATCAGGGGGCCTGCCTTTATGTAGATGGTGGTCCAGAGTTAGATTTTGAAGGATTAGAAAGTTTTGATAATTCAGCAGTAATTATTTTGGATGGAATTGAGGATCCTCACAATTTGGGGGCAATTCTTAGAACGTCATGGCTTACTGGAGTGCATGGTGTGATCATTCCAGAGGATCGAGCGGTGGGGTTGACTCCAACTGTACATAAAGTTGCTTGTGGTGGGGTTGAGCACGTTCCATTGTTGGAGACCACTAACTTTGCGGGACAAGTGCAAAAGCTTAAAGATCAAGGATATTGGGTCTTTGGCTTATCTCATAAGGCAAAAAAAACTATATTTGACCTCGATCTTCCCGCTAAAGTGGTGTGGGTTATTGGAGCCGAAGATAAAGGTTTGAGGGTCAACACGGAGAGACTTTGTGACGAATTGGTCGCAATTCCTCAGGCCAGTGCGGGTGCGAGCTATAATGCTTCTGTGGCGACTGCGGTAGCATTGACCGAAACCATGCGCCAACATACGCACTGCGGAAATCGTAAAAAATCCCAATAAAAAGGTTTTGACTGGTTGTGTGGAAACCAGTAAAACAGTCCGGTTATCAGTTTTTGATCTGATGTGTGCTGGTTTAGCTCAATTGGTAGAGCAGCTGATTTGTAATCAGCAGGTTGCGGGTTCGAGTCCCATAACCAGCTCCAAATTTTTGTGAGTGTGCATATAGTATTGGACAGGTGCCCGAGTGGCTAAAGGGGACGGACTGTAAATCCGTTGGCTTCACGTCTACGAAGGTTCGAATCCTTCCCTGTCCACCATTAGCTGTATAGTCACAAGCATTTGATGCTGAAGCTGACTTTGTTGGCTGGGTCCTGCGGGCGGGAGTAGCTCAATTGGCTAGAGTATCTGCCTTCCAAGCAGAGGGTTGCGGGTTCGAGACCCGTCTCCCGCTCCAAATTTCTTCCCAAATTAGTGTAACGTTAGTTTGTGGTTGAGGTCGGGCCCAAGTAGCTCAGTGGTAGAGCACACCCTTGGTAAGGGTGAGGTCGCCGGTTC
>JBKHVM010000002.1:68191-85603 GCA_046570065.1 Bdellovibrionia bacterium | reverse complement strand
AACTATCGACTGAGCTTCTTAAATGCTTGTGCTTTTTGATGTTTTTGGTGTTACCCACCACAGAAAGAGAAGAACCAAAAGTGGTGGCTTGAGACGGAATTGAACCGCCGACACAAGGATTTTCAGTCCTCTGCTCTACCAACTGAGCTACCAAGCCACATGTGACGGAGACATAGTTGATACCCTCCTATGTCCCATCCTGTCAACAGTTAGGCTTTCTCAAATGCAGATTTTAAATCATTTAAAAGGTCATCGAGGTCCTCAACCCCCACTGAAAGCCTAATAAGACTGTCATCGATGCCTAGGGCCTTTCGGTTTTCTGCTGGAACGGAGGCGTGCGTCATGATGGCTGGGTGCTCAATAAGGCTTTCAACTCCACCAAGAGACTCCGCCAAAGAAAAAACCTGGACGTTCTCTAAGAACTTTCTCGCAGACTCTAAGCCGCCCTTTATATGAAAAGTAATCATGCCCCCAAAACCTGTCATTTGCTCTTTGGCTAACTGGTGTTGAGGGTGAGAACTTAAGCCAGGATAGATTACTTTTTCAACTTTAGGGTGAGCTTCTAAGAATTGCGCAATTTGCTGAGCATTTTCAGCATGAGCTCGCATTCTTAGTGGTAAAGTTTTGAGACTTCTTAAGCACATAAAAGCATCAAAAGGACCCATAATTGCACCCATTGAATTGCTTAGGAAAGCCAAGCGCTCGGCAAGCTCATCACTCTTAACGACTACGGCGCCGCCCACAACATCTGAATGTCCGCCAATGTACTTAGTCACTGAGTGAACAACAAGGTCAGCACCCAAAGAGAGCGGGCGCTGGAAATAAGGACTCATAAAAGTATTATCAACAGCAACCAAAATTCCACGAGCCTTTGCAATATCGCAGATTCGCTTGATGTCGACAAGTTTGAGAGTGGGGTTTGTTGGTGTCTCTAACCATACAAGTTTTGTGTTAGGGCGAATGCTCTTTTCAAAATTTTCTACTTTTGTGAGATCGACATAAGAAAACTCAAGCTGATTGTGACGTAATACCTTATCAAAGAGGCGGAAGGTGCCACCATACATATCATCACCAGCAATGACATGATCTCCACCCTTAAGAAGATGTAGAACTGTTGTGGTTGCGGCACACCCAGAGGCAAATGCAAACCCGTGTTGTCCCTCCTCGAGACTTGCTAAGCAGTTTTCAAATGCTCTGCGCGTAGGGTTATGTGTGCGCGAATATTCCCAACCCTTATGGACACCAGGTGATTCCTGCACGTATGTTGATGTGAGGTAAACAGGAGTCATAATTGCTCCTGTACTTGGGTCTGGCGCTTGACCTGCATGAATTGCACGTGTTGAAAAACCTGCTGTTGAACTATTCTTTTTCATGATCGTTTTCCTTTAAAGTGTTTTCAAAAATTCTTCAGCATTAACAACTTGGTTGAATGCATTTTTGACTTGTTCAGCATTTCTAAAACCTTGCTTTTCAAGCCACTGATCATTGAATGCTTTTGAAAGATATGCTCTTCCGCTGTCAGGGAAAATGACAACAATATTAGATGGCTTTTCAAGAGTTTGAGAGAACTTGTAGGCTCCGACTAAGGCTAAGGCTGCCGACGGTCCAACCAACAGGCCTTCAAGGGACGCAAGCTTAGGAGTCAGCTCAAAAGCTTCCGGATCTGTTACCTGAACAAAGGCATCGTAGTATTTCATTTGCACATTGTCTGGCAACATGTCCTCTCCAACGCCTTCAACCTGATAAGAGCCTGGAGGTGTTACTACTTTTCCGGAGTAATAGAGATCATAGAGAATGCTCCCCACTGGATCTGCACATACAACTTTAATATTAGGATTTTTTTCTTTTAAATAGCGACCACAGCCGGTCAAGGTGCCACCAGTTCCTGCTCCCCCAACAAAAACATCAACCTTGCCATCCATCTGTTGCCAGATTTCTGGACCAGTTGTGCGATAGTGTCGCTCTGGGTTGTCAGCATTGTTATACTGATTCACATAAAATGAATTTGGTGTCTTTTGTGCAATAGTTTTTGCAACACTATAATGGCTTAATGGGTGCTCTGGCTCAACTCCCATCGGAGTAATAACAACTTTTGCGCCATAGCCTCTCAAAATAGAACGCTTTTCTTCGCTCATCTTTTCAGGCATCACAAAAATGCAACGATAACCTTTAATTGCAGCAACCATCGCAAGGCCGACGCCTGTGTTTCCAGAAGTGGCCTCAACAATTGTACCTCCAGGCTTTAATTCGCCCCTTTTTTCGGCCTCTTCAATCATTGCTAGAGCCACTCGGTCTTTTATAGAACCGCCGGGATTAAAATATTCTACTTTTGCGTAAAACTTATGTTTTGAATCAGGAAAGACTTTGTTGAGAGCCACAATAGGAGTGCTGCCAATAGCTTCTGCAACATTATTTAAAACTGTCATGGGACCTAACTTTCTGGCCCCACAATAAACTAAACAGACTGCGTTTGTTCCCTTCGGCGGGGCGAGCGAAGATAAACTGAACTCATAGAATGCAGGACTGTATCGATATCAGTCAATGGGTCTCCAGAGCAAGGGATCCCCAGCTGTAAAGACAACTGACGCACAGTGCTTCTGTGAGGAGTGTCTTTCATCAACTCATCAACCAGTTTTTCAAGCAAAGACTGTCTTTCGACTTCTGTCATTTTCTTTTTTTTCATATCTACCCTCCCCACCAACATATCAAATGCCACGAATTGAATGCAAAAGATTAAAGAGAATTGGACCAAAAAGAACCAGTAAAAATGCTGGTAATTGGAGAAAAAACAAAGGCAATAACATCTTAAACGGCAAAACTGATAAACACCACTCGACGTGCTCCTCGCAGTATTTTTGCGTTTCGAGCTCTAACTCCTTTAATGGCTTAAGAATAGAATCACCGCGGAGACCCTTTTCCATCAATTTAAAAAATAACTGCCGCTGTGGCGATTTTAAGTCCGCGTAAAAATCCGTCAAAGGCATTCCCTGACTAAATACACTCAAAAACAAAGTAATATCTTTGGCTTCGACATCGTCACTAGCTAAACGAGTTAGGCTCGCTCGTATCGAGACGCCCTCTTCCAAACCAAATCGCACTTGCCATATCATTTCCATGATGGGTGCTATAGCTTCCACTTAATCCCCCTACCAATTCGAATCATGCAAAAGACTCCAGCGACAAAAAATGTCACCGCTAAAGGCAAAATCGACTTCATGGCATTCCAACCAAACTGATAGACGCCAAATCCACTCATCACTACCAACAAACAACTCATGATCACGGTTTGTGCGTAAATTTGTCCTTTGATTTTGCCGGACCTACGTCGAAAGTTTTCTCGTGTTTTAAGTTTATTGCGATAGAGATTTAGGGAATCTAATTGATGCGTTTTTTTTGAATCGATGTGTGCAAGAGTTTTCGTGAAGTCCGCGACTACTCTGCCTTTGCTGGTGTTGTTAAGTTCTATTCCATGTTCAAGCACGCTAAGAATTTCGCGCAACTGAAGCTTTAACCATCCACGATTTTGCTGTGCCACTTCAGCAACGGCAGAACGCAGAGATTTTCCGCCTCGAATAGCAAAAATAATTTGGTCGATCAGTATAATTTGCTTTTGAGAAAACAAAACATCCATGATCTTTGAGAAATTCTTATCAAAAACCTTTAATAAAATAAAAAACATGCCGAAGGATAGCCAGAGAGCTAATGGGTGATCTTTGAAAATTAGAGTGTGAGTCGCCAAACATGCGATGAGAACTATGTAGAGATGATTGGTTTTAACATTTGAAAGCGAAAATCGCCGAGTGAAATGAAAAAATGTCCGAATAATGATCGTTGTTCCGACAACAAATACTAAAAAACTCTGCATACAATGCCCCCCAACAGCAAAACGAGTGCTCGCAAAAATTATGCAAGTAATTTTTTTGTTGACGGCGGTGGTCGAATTGGGAAAACTTAAAACAAGAAGACTTCAAAAAAGTAACAAAACAACAACGTTTGCATCCTAGGAGGAGCACATGGCAAAGAAAGCAGCAAAGAAAGCTACAAAGAAAGTTGCTAAGAAAGCTACAAAAAAAGTAGCAAAAAAAGCTACTAAGAAAGCTACAAAAAAAGTAGCTAAGAAAGCTACTAAGAAAGCAGCTAAGAAGTAATCTTCTTGCGTTAGAGCTTGAAACCCTCGGAGCAATCCGAGGGTTTTTTTTTGCTTTTTATTAATCTTTGGGTTCTTTTGAGTGTATTAGATACCAACGCGGGCCTTCACGCCCTCTTCCTGAAGAAACTTTCGAATTGCTGGCCCATCTAATGGCTCAAGTCTAAAAATTAACTTATGGAGAAGATCATAAGTTTTTTCTGCTTTTTGAGAACGCATGTTTCTAGTTAAATACGACAAATCATCGCTAATTTGAATAGCATTGGTCAAAAGACGATTCATTTCTTTATCTTTTGTAGTTTTATCCAAAAGGACTAATGTTTTGTTCACATTCGTTGTGAGTTTATCTAATTGAGCAATGACATTGCTGACTGATCCCTCGTTTTTCTCGACCAATTCAATCATTTTTCCGGCTAAACCGTAACTTTGAGAAATCAATTGATCAATTCTTGGCGGATCCTCTCCACGCACGTAGTCTCCTGGTGCAAATTCAGAGTGTTCTGAAGTGCCTGGTGAGATTTCTAAGAACTTTTCGCCAATAACACCAGCTAAGTTAATAAAAAATCTTGAGTCTTTACGAACTGTCGCCCACGCTTTTTCGTTAATTGTGACTGTGATCTTTAATTTAGCCTCTTCACCGTCTGGCATTTTAAAATCTGGAACAAACTCAATCGATTTTACTTTTCCAACTTTTATACCCATGACTCTTACTGGAGAGCCTTCTTCAATTCCTCCAGCATAGTTGTACATCACATTAAGCTCTTTAGAACCACCCATGGGCGAAATGTAACCCATAAAAAAAGCAAACATTATGATCAATCCAAACGAGGCAACGACCAACAAACCAACCTTGGTTTCAACTTTCACAGGACCTCCCGTCCATTAGTAGAAGTAACTAAAAGTGTACGATAAAATAAAATCTATAACAATCACTGCTACTGAAGCCACTACCACAGTATTGGTGGTAGCTCGTCCAACACCTTCGGCACCAGCTTTACACGAAAATCCAAAGTAGGCGGCAACAAGTGGTATGACCCCACCAAAAAATGCTCCCTTGATCATAGCAAAAATAAAATCTTGAAAGCTCACAAAACGATTCATTGCAGTTAAAAACATATTGGGTGTGTAATCCAAATAATGAGTGCTCACCAAAACTGCCACCGCCAAACAAGCTATATTTGCCACTACAGTTAATAGAACCCCGCCCACAATGCCTGCTAAAAAACGCGGTACTACTAAGTATTGAACGGGATTAATTCCAAGCATTTTTAAGGCATCAACTTGCTCGGTGACCTGCATGATACCAATTTCTGAAGCATAACCGGCCCCCACTCGGGATGTAAGGAGCAAGGCCGTCACTACGGCACCCAATTCACGCAAAATTAAAAGTGCTGCAAAGCCGGGGACCATGCTGTCATTCTGAATCACAATCTTCATGTGAAACGAAGACTCTAAAATCGTCACAATGGCAGCAAAACTGACACAAAACAAGACCACCGGGAGCGACTGATTGGCAAAAAAGTAGAGTTGCTGAACAAACTCTTTAATTCTCAGAGGGGGAGTAAAAATACCGGCAAAAGTCTGCAACAGCAAATTTATCATCGGTAACCCCTGATCCACTCCAACAAAATATCACCAGCAAAACTCGTCATCCAATCAAAGATAACAATGGCAACCATAGTCGTCACCGCAGTGGAAACAACAGCCCGACCGACTCCTTTTGCCCCCCCAGATGTGGTGTAACCTTTGTAAGAACAAACAGTGGCCAAAATAAAGGCAAAGGTAAGGCACTTTATCAAGCCGCTAGCGATAGAAATTGGGGATAAAATTGTGGGTATATGACGAAGATACTCTTCAAAGTTAACGCCTGCAAAAGCATAACCCATAAGCATTCCACCAAATACTGACATCAAAAGTCCGAGCCCTAATAAAAAGAAACTACTGATGATGATGGCAATAAAACGCGGAAGTACAATTTCTTGAATAGGATCAGCACCCAAACAGCGAATGGCATCAATTTGCTCAGTGACTCGCATCGTGCCCAACTCTGCAGAAGTAAAGGCCCCCACTTTTCCACTCAACATAAATGCAATTAGCAATGGACCAACTTCACGAAAGGTTCCAGAAGTCGCTAGGCCACCTAAAAAACCTAGAGCCGAGAACTCTTGAAGTTGCAGTGCAAACTGCACTGTCAAAATAGCGCCCACAAAAAATCCGGCCATGGCGGTGGTTGGAAAACTATCCTCCGTCACTTTCCATATCTGAACAAAAATTTCTTTGCGCTTTAGTTTCTTGTTTATAAAAACTTTAATGATATCAGAAAGAAACAAGGTCATCGCGCCAAGATCAGTTATTATTCCTACAAGGTTTTTCATAACGCCAAAACCTCTTCCAAAAAGTCTCGCACTAGGGGTACTTCAGACTTTTTCATTTCTTCTGGAGTGCCAAAAGCAACAACCTCACCCTTATCTAAAACAACAATTTTATCAGCTATACTCAGAGCACAGTTCATGTCGTGGCTCACCACTAAAGATGTTGTTTTTAATGTGCGCGAAAGCTCTTTTATCAATTCGTTGACTGCAGATGTGGTTACAGGGTCAAGACCCGTGGTTGGCTCATCAAAAAGTAACACTTTTGGTTCTAATGCAACCGTGCGAGCTAAAGAAACTCTTTTCTGCATCCCATAAGATATTTGATTTGGAAATTTGTTTTCTATGTTTTGCAGATGAACTAAATTGAGAGCTTTTTTTACTTGTTTATGGATTTCATCCTCTGGCATATCAAAGTGTCGCCGCAAACCAAAAGCGACATTTTCAAAGACTGTTAATGAATCAAAAAGAGCTGGATGTTGAAAAACCATTCCACACTTTTTGCGAACTGGTAAATATTGCTCCTCACTAAATCGAGAAACCTCTTCACCATCAATCCAAATCTCACCGCTATCTGGCTGCAAAAGGCCCACTAAGTTTTTTAAAAGTACAGATTTTCCAGTGCCTGAAGTGCCCAGAATAAAAAGAATTTCACCCTCTGAAACTTCAAAAGAAATTCCTTTCAGAACTGTGCGCGCCCCAAAACTCTTAATTAAATTTTTGAATGCGATCAAAGTTCACTCCCCACTGTGCTAAGGGGCCCCTGCGTAAGACCTCTCACAAATTGGTGCACTCTTGGGTCTGTGTGGCGCTTTGTCTCTTCGGGAGTTCCTGTTTTAATAAGCTCCCCATTCACAACTAAGTAGATTGTGTCTGCCAGCTGGTAGGCACGGTTCATATCATTTGTAATTGCCACTATGGTAGAATTTCGCTTTCGCTTGAGCTCCATGATGAGCTCAATAATTTTTTTTGAGGTAATGGGGTCTAGTCCAGCAGTGGGATCATCATAAAAAACTATTTCTGGATCTAGGGCTAATGCTCTAGCGATGCCCAGTCTTTTTTGCATACCGCCGCTGATCTCATCTGGAAAGAGTTCTTTCGCATGCGCGATGCCCACGGCATCCAAAAAGAAATCAACTTTTTCTGCGATTTCTTGCTCGCTCAACGAAGTTGTTTGTCGCAACGGAAAAGCGATGTTTTCACCACAAGTAAAGGAGTCAAAAAGAGCATTTTTTTGAAAGAGCATACCCATTCGTTTCATGAGTGCTTCTCTATCTTTAACGCCGCTTGTTAGTAAGTTTGTCTGGGCGACGACAACCTCTCCTTTTTGGGGAGAAATGAGCCCTGCCATACTTTTTAAAATCGTGGTTTTCCCTTGCCCAGAAGGGCCGATTAAAACCACGCTCTCGCCAGCTTGAACATCAAGACTGATGGCGCGTACAACCTCGTGTGCATCAAAGTACACGCTAACATTTTTAAGCTGGATTATTGCCATGACTCGCCTCAATCTTACTTGTCTCTAACTATGATTTAAGATTGAATGATACCTCAAACGCAAGTTTTAAATTGTTTACTCTTTTTAATCCTTTAAGGAGATTTAGTATGTCTTACAAAAGAAATAAAATTGCTGTCATTGGAGCTGGTTTTGTTGGCTCTACAACTGCTCACTGGGCTGCTCAAAAAGAATTGGGTGACGTTGTTATTTTAGATATCAACGAAGGCGCTGCTATCGGTAAAGCTCTAGACTTAGCACAATCTGGTCCTATAGAGATGTTTGATTCTCGCGTAACTGGAACTTCTAAGTATGAAGACATCGCTGGATCTGATGTTGTTATTATCACAGCTGGTATGCCACGCAAGCCAGGCATGAGCCGCGATGAACTCGTTGGTATCAATGCAAAAATCGTAAAAGATGTTTGTGAAGGAATTAAAAAGCACGCTCCAAACTCATACGTAATCGTAGTTTGTAACCCGATGGATGTTATGGCTGTTTACGCAAAACAAATCCTTGGTTTTCCAAGAGAGCGCGTTTTGGGTATGGGCGGCTGCTTAGATTCAGCTCGTTTCCGTCAGTTTATTGCTGAAGCTCTTAATGTGTCTGTTAAAGACGTAAATGGCATTGTTATTGGTAATCATGGCGATGCGATGATGCCAATGGTTCGTCATGCATCTGTATCTGGGATTCCCCTCACTGAACTTTTACCTGCAGATAAAATTGCAGCTATCGTTCAAAGAACAAAACAAGCTGGTGCAGAAATTGGTGGCCACCTTAAAACAGGTTCAGCTTATTATGCTCCTTCTCGTGGTGCAGTTGAAATGGCAGAGGCAATTCTAAAAGATCAAAAACGTGTTCTCCCTGTTGCTGTTGAACTCACTGGTGAGTTTGGCGTAAATGAGGGACTCATGGTTGGTGTTCTTGCTACTGTTGGCGGTAAAGGTATCGAAAAAGTTCATACCTTTGAAATGAACGCTGACGAAAAAGCTGAGTTCACTAAGTCTGTGGATGCAGTTAGAAACCTTGTGGCCACTTTGAAAAACATTTAATAACGGAGTTCTAATAGATGAATATTCATGAGTATCAGGCCAAACAGGTCTTAAAAAAATACGGAGTGGCCATTTTAAACGGTAAAGTTGCAAGCAATGCTGATGAAGCAGTTGCTGCAGCTAAAGAAATTGGCGGAAATCTTTGGGTTGTAAAAGCTCAGATTCACGCTGGTGGTCGCGGAAAAGGCGGCGGCGTTAAAATTGCTAAAACTTTGGATGAAGTTGCTGACTTAACTAAAAAAATGATCGGCATGACTTTGGTGACTCACCAAACTGGTCCCGAAGGTAAAGTTGTTCAGAAAGTTTACATCGAAGCTGGTTGCAACATTGCTAAAGAATACTATGTTGCATGTTTAGTGGATCGTGCGACTGGCCGAGTAGCAATGATGGCTTCATCTGAAGGTGGTATGGACATCGAGGAAGTTGCTGAACACAATCCCGATGCTATCAAAAAAGTAGATATTGATCCTACTGTTGGTTTAGCTCCTTTCCAGGCTCGTCAATTGGCTTTTGCTATTGGCATTCCAAATGACTCCATCAACAAAGCTGTAAAGTTCATGACTGGGCTTTATAATGCGTTTATCGAAAAGGACTGCTCGATTGCAGAAATCAATCCTCTAGTATTAACAAAAGAGGGTGATGTTTTGGCTCTTGATGCAAAAATGAACTTTGATTCGAATGCTCTCTATCGCAGACCTGACATTGTTGAAATGCGTGATCTTAACGAAGAAGAGCCTTCTGAAATTGAAGCTTCTAAATTTGACCTCGCCTTTATCAAGCTTGATGGCAACATCGGCTGCTTGGTGAATGGTGCCGGTCTTGCCATGGCAACACTTGATATCATCAAGCTTCATGGCTCAAGCCCAGCAAACTTCTTGGACGTTGGTGGCGGCGCCAATAAAGAGAAAGTAACTGAAGCCTTTAAAATCATCCTTAAAGATCCAAACGTTAAGGGTATTTTAGTTAACATTTTTGGCGGCATCATGAAGTGCGACATCATAGCTGATGGTGTGATTTCTGCTTCACGCGAGCTTGGACTTAAAGTTCCTCTAGTTGTTAGACTTGAGGGCACCAATGTTGAGCTTGGTAAAAAGATGTTGGCTGAAAGTGGTTTGAATATCACTCCTGCAGATAATCTCACGGATGCAGCTCAAAAGATCGTTGCTGCAATTAAGGGTAAATAATCATGGCAATTTTAATTGATAGAAATACAAAAGTTATCACTCAAGGGATTACTGGCGCTCAAGGTACTTTTCACACTGAGCAATGTATTGCCTATGGCTCAAAGTTTGTTGGCGGCGTGACTCCAGGTAAAGGTGGCACAACTCACGTGGGCATTCCTGTGTTTAATACTGTTCGCGATGCTAAAGAAAAAACAGGCTGCAACACTTCTATGATCTTTGTTCCTCCTCCGTTTGCAGCAGATTCAATTATGGAAGCAGTAGATGCTGAGTTGGATCTTGTAATCTGCATCACAGAAGGCATTCCTGTTTTGGATATGGTTAAAGTAAAGCAGTTCATGAAAGGCAAAAAGACTCGCCTGGTAGGACCTAACTGCCCTGGCGTTATCACTCCAGGCCAATGCAAAATTGGTATTATGCCTGGTCACATTCATAAGCCAGGTCGCATTGGAGTTCTTTCTCGCTCTGGAACTTTAACTTATGAAGCTGTTGGTCAGCTCTCAGCTCTAGGTTTGGGACAATCAACTTGCGTTGGTATCGGTGGTGACCCAGTTAATGGCACAAACTTTATCGATGTTTTAGAGATGTTCAATAAGGATGCTGACACTGATGCGGTCATTATGATTGGTGAAATCGGTGGTTCTGCTGAGGAAGAGGCAGCAGAATATATCAAGCGCGAATTTAAGAAGCCTGTAACTGCATTTATCGCTGGCGCGGCAGCCCCTAAAGGCAAACGCATGGGCCATGCTGGTGCAATTATTTCAGGTGGAAAAGGTACTGCAGAAGCTAAATTTGAAGCTTTGGAAGCTGCTGGTTGCAAAATTGCCAGAAGTCCTGCAGATATGGGTACGACATTAAAATCAATGCTTAAATAAGGAGATCTAAAATGGCTATTGAGCAAACTTTTTCAATTATCAAGCCAAACGCAATGAAGAAAAATGCTATCGGCGACATCGTTAGCATGTTTGAATCTAATGGACTTAAAATTGCTGCAGCAAAAATCACTGTTTTATCTAAGTCTAAAGCAGAAGAGTTTTATGCTGAACACAAAGAGCGTCCATTCTTTGGCGAACTTGTTTCTTTTATGACTTCTGGTCCTGTAATGTTGATGTGCCTTCAAGGTGAGAACGCAGTTCTCAAGAACCGCGAAATCATGGGTGCAACTGATCCTAAAAAAGCTGCTGCTGGCACAGTTCGCGCTAAATTTGGTGACAATGTTGGCGAAAATGCAGTTCATGGTTCTGATAGCCCTGCATCTGCGGCTCGCGAACTTGCACTTTTCTTTGAAAAACACGAGATCTGCAACGTATAATTGATCTCATGAGATCAAAATCCAAAAAAGGGGAAGTCTCAACTTCCCCTTTCTTTTTAGAAAATATCAAAATTGAAAAGCTAGTCACTGGTGGCGCCGGCATGGGCCGCGCTAGCGATGGCCGTGTTGTATTTGTACCTGAAACCTGCCCTGGCGACACCGTCCGTGTTAAGGTCCTTAAAGAAAAGAAAAACTTCTTAGAGGGTGAGTTAGACCTTGTCGTTGAACCATCTCCTCATCGCATTGTACCAGCTTGTCCAGTCGCCTCTAGTTGCGGAGGGTGCTCTTGGCAACATGTGAGTCACGAAGAGCAGTTAAGACAAAAACAAATGATTGTGACTGATATACTAAAGAAGTTTTTGCGACTCTCTCACTTATCCGTTGAGCCCATAATCGCAAGCCCCAAAACATGGCGCTATCGCAATCGCATTCAACCCAAAATCAAAAATGGTAAATTTGGTTTTTTTAAAAAGAACAGTCACCAAATTGTCGAAACAGATGATTGTCTGATAACTGAAGAGCGACTTACCTCTCATTTTGCGGAAATTAAAGGCCAATTTCAGAATACTCATGAACCAAAAACTATCGAAGTCTATCTGACACCTAATATGGAAGTGCAATGGCAACCCATTCAAGAGCAAAGTGATGGGATTGGCTTTTCACAAGTGAATCGCTTCCAAAACGAAAACCTCATTGCTGAAGTAATTGGCTTTGCGCAACAACACAACTACCGTAACATTTGGGATCTTTATGCTGGCTCCGGAAATTTTACCTTCCCCCTGCAGGCAAGCAAACCTGAAGCTGAAATCATAGCGGTCGAGCTCAGTTCAAAGTTAGTACAAAGAGGCAAAGAAAGCTCAAAAACCACAAAAAAACTAGATTTTGTTTGCTCTGATGTTGAAAAGTTCCTTTTGGGTTCTAAAAATTTAATCACAGCAGAGGACCTAGTTGTTTTGGATCCTCCTCGAGCCGGTTGTAGCCCAGCAGTCATGACCTCTTTGGCCCATAAACACCCCAAACATTTAATCTATATTAGTTGTCATCCCGTCTCTTTGGCTCGCGACCTCGCCCTACTGATTCAGGAATGTGAAAAAATCAACAAAAGGGTACAATTTTTAAAGATTCAACCCTTCGAGATGTTCCCGCATACCGATCATTTGGAAACTATCGTTTTTCTGAGTGTTGACACCTAGCTGTCCGATGGTACTTTTTATGTATGAAGTATTTATTTGGCCTCTGGATCCTTTTACAACTCACTGGCTGTGCAACTTTTCAAAATAAAGATAAAGAAAAGGCTGTACTCTATTGGGAGATGGCCAATACTCAAATTGAAAATGGGAACCTGCCCCTTGCCCTCAAAGACCTCTTAACAGCAGAAAAGTTAGATCCAAAAAACTCGGCAGTACAGCACAGCCTTGGACTTGTCTATTTTTTACGCGAGCGATATGATTTGTCCATTCGCCACTTTGAACGGGCCGTGAGTATTTCTCCTGACTTTACAGAAGCTCGCAACAACTATGCACGCGCGCTTATTGAAATGAGAAAGTATCCCGAAGCAGAGGCACAGCTTAAAATAGTTGTAAACGATCTCACCTACACTTCTCAGGAAAAAGGATTTCTTAATTACGGCATACTTAAATTTGAACAAAAACAATATCGTGAGGCTGCAAAACATTTTGAATCTGCACTTCGAGTCACTCCAGATGACTGTGAAGCTAATAACTTTTTAGGCCGTTCTTTATTTGAAACAAAATCTTATGATCGTGCAGCAGAGGCTTTGGATCGAGCCGTTGGCTTTTGCCAAAAACAAATGGTCGATGAACCACACTACTATGCGGCCTTAGCCTATTACCGCATGGGAAATCGAGAGAAAGCTATTACTCGCTTTGAAGAATTAATTAAATACTATCCTAACGGTGAATACCGCGAAAAAGCCAAGGGTCTGATTGAATTGATCAGAAAGGGACACTAAGAATGAAAAAAACCGGTGAACTTTTAAAGGCAGCCCGCGAGGAAAAAGGCCTCTCTTTGCATGAAATTGCAATGGCACTCAAAATAAACACTAAGGTTCTTAAGGCCATAGAAGAAGCTAACCCCGAAAATCTTCCGGCGAAAACCTTTCTTAGAGGTTTTGTGAAGTCTTATGCCTCGTATTTAAAACTAGATGTAGAGCATGTTCTAGCTGTATTCTCGGACGAGATGGGCACCACTAAACCTTCTGCAGGAAATGGGGCTTCAGTATATAATGTTATTAAAATTGAGCAGCCAACCCCTCTTGCTCAGCAAGCAAAAGTAATAGAAGAGCCTTACAAGATTAAGCATGGCGAAAAGGTTTCTGTCGGTTCAGATGATCCAGATATTATTCCTTTAAGTCAGCCATCTAATAAAAAAATGTTCTTTTTCTTGGCGCTTAGTGTGGCGTTAATTTCACTTATCATTGTAACAAAAAAGACGATTGATCGTTATACCAAAGAAGCAACGGTTGAATCCGTTGAGGTCGTTGAGCCACTAACTGAGTCTACAACTTCTGAGACCACCACAGATAGTGCCGACGTTGCCGGTGCTATTGCTGAGGGAACCCTTACTACTGGTACTCCTGATGTTTCTGTGCCTCCTGGATTACAAACTGTGATTGCTACACCGCCAGGAACAACGGCAACAACGACTCCACCTGCAGTTGCGCCAGAAGCGCCTGCTAACAAGATCCCCGTGGCTCCGACGACAGCACAGACGACAACAACCGCTCCAGCCACTACAGTAACAGCTCCCGTGGCCCCAACGGCCCCGGTGGTGCCGGTCAAGACGCCAACACCTCCAACTGTTTCGGCCCAAAACCCCGCCCCAAACACAAGTGCTGCTGTTAAACCAGCCACACCACCATCTACTGCCACCACAACAACAGCTCCAGCAAATGCGTCAGTTACTCAACCCACAACGCCTGTGCCAGCACCTACTCAACAAGCAGCAGCGCCGCAAAAAGGAAAGCCAGTCGAACTTATTATCGAAGCTCTTGGACCTGTGGAAATTGAATACTCAAGTGCGAGCGGAAAAGTAAATAAGATTCGACTTGATGCGGACCAAATTCACACATTCAAAAGTAGAGATGGCCTATCAGTGAAAATCTCAAATGGTGGCTCCGTAAATCTCATTCATAATGGTAAAGATTTAGGTGTGCCTGGTGAATCTGGAAAACCAATCAAACTCAACTACTAATAAACTTCTTCTGCTTTTGTTTGGCCTAGTACTAGTTGTAAAGCTGGTACTAGCCTATTTTGTTCCATTGGGATTTGATGAGGCTTATTATTGGGTTTGGTCTCATCATCTACAGTTGAGCTATTTTGATCACCCAGCAATGATCTCATGGCTTTTGCGTTTGGGTCACTTATTTGAAGACTGGGGATACTTAGTAAGAATGCCTATAGTCCTTATTGGGCATCTCACTTTATTGGTTTGGTGGTTTATTCTGCGAGAGGCAGGCCTTTCTCTGGCGAGTAAAAAGCTTTTTTATTTGTTAGCTCTGAGTTTACCTTTTTTGGGGGTTGGTTCCATCGTCGCAACACCCGATGTTCCGGTAGTCTTTTTTTGGTCGCTCAGCACTTTGCTATTTATTCAGTACTGGAAAAAGCCAACCCTTGGTGTTTCAATAGCATTCGGAGCGGCTCTTGGACTTGGCTTTTGTTCAAAATATCACATTGTTTTATTTCCTGTATTTGCTTTGCTAGCTGTTCTTCACCAAAAAAAATGGGAGCTCCTAAAACCAAAATTTTTACTGACGATAATTATCTCTGGCTTAATATTCTCGGTCCCGGTATTGCTATGGAATTATCAAAATGATTTTGCGAGTTTCAAATTTCAACTCAACCATGGCTTCGTTAAAAAGAGTTGGTCTCCTCTTTGGATAATTGAATATTTTGTATCGCAAATTCTTCTCGTTGGACCGGTTGTTATTTACCTAGCAATTAATAAATTAAACAAGAATTTAGTCGTTCATGCTTTCTTGGGATTTGGAACTTTAATCTTTTTTGCCATTGCAAACTTTAAGGCCCCTGGCGAAGCAAACTGGCCAGTGATTGGCTACTTCTCTCTGCTAGCATTAGCTGTTAGCACTGGGTTAAAACAGAAGGCTCTGCGCATGCAGGCGATTTTATATATGGGTATATCGTCACTAGCGGTTGCTCTGATGTTTATTCCTCAGACTCAAAAAAATCTTGGAAAGCTCAGCGAACCACAAGAATTTCGGCAATATGCTCAAGAGTTAAAAAATTATGAACCACTTTATTGTTCAAAATACCAATTATGTTCAGTTCTTTGGTTTGAACTCAAAAGACCTATTTATAAGATTCCAGAAATATCACGAAGAGATTTCTTCGACACTCTCACAACAAAAGAGTCTTTTCCGGACTTCTTTTATGTTGTGGTAGATACTGGCCGGGAATTTCCACCTTGGTTTTTAGAGACCTTTACGAGCATAAATAAAATTAAAATTCTTGGGCAAGACCTAGAGTTGTATGAGGTAAAAAGATGATGAAGTTTACTTTGGGCACATCGTTTTTATTACTCACTTATTTTTTCTATGGATTTTATATCAATCAATATGATCTTTCAGTTGTGCCGAGAATGTTGAAGCATGACAATCCCCAAGGTTTCTATGACTACAAGGGTGTTGTTAATGTTCACACTAATTACTCTATTGGCTCAGCTTCTCCTGATTTTGTTATCGAAAGCGCTCAACTTGCTGGTTTAGATTTTGTCATTTTAACGGATCTCAATCCCTTTTCGACCTCAGTTCCCGAAAACTATTACGGAAATCTGCTGTTATTGTCTGGTGGCAAGTATTCCTACTTGGACTCCCGCTTTCTCCATTACTCAGCCACACAAAACAAACTCGGAGAGAACAAGGGCGAAGCTCAAATTAAAATTGCTGATGCCCTTTCGCAAGCCCACAAAGAGCAAAGTGATAGCTTGATGGTTATGGCTCATCCCTACAAGCTTGGCTATCAATGGACTGGCGATCTACCAGAAGGGTTGGATGGTATTGAAATCCTAAACCTCAAAGCGCTCTCAACTCGCACTTGGGAGAAATCAAAGCTCTCTGTATTTTGGAGTCTGCTCATTTATCCTTTTAACTCTCGTTTAGCTTTGATTCGACTCTTTGAAGAGCCAAAAGAAGAGTTAGATTTATGGAACCGCACCCTCAATGCTGGTAAAAAACTTTGGGGTTTTAGTGGCGCGGAAGCTTCGGCAAGAGCTCTGCCATTCCCTGGATATCCAGTGCAGTTTCCAAGTTACCACCGACTTTTTGAAATCACTTCAGTACATGTGATTCTCAAGTCTGAACTTACTGGTAACTTTAGCGCTGACAGGCAAAAAATCTACAAAGCTCTCAAGGGTGGAAATTTCTATTTTTCGTTTGATACCTTAGGGGACCCCAAAGGATTTAATTTTTCTGTCGATGACAGAAACAGAACTTACATTATGGGGGAAGAAATCTCCTTTAAGAAAGATTTGCATCTCAACGTTAAACTTCCGGCAAAGCCCCACTATCCATTTGAAATAAGAGTTATCAAGGATGGTTCTGTGATTGAAAAACTCAAAGAGACCCAAGTTCAGTATCAAATTAAAGAAGCGGGCGTGTACCGTATTGAGGTGCGCGTTCGTCCACCATGGCCGTTCCCAGATGCCGAGCGGTGGCTGCCCTGGATCTATTCAAATCCTGTCTTCATTAAGTAGGAATATCCAACTTCAAATACTCTAGGTGTTCTAATTCCATCTGGCAGGAGAGTCTTTCATGAGGCTCAAATCCTCGATCTGAAGCCAACTCCTCTTCAACTTCGTTGCGGCTTGGCAAAGATGGCTTAC
>JBKHVM010000002.1:0-68181 GCA_046570065.1 Bdellovibrionia bacterium | reverse complement strand
AACAACCCTAACGCGGCACGTTCCGCAGGTGCCGTTCCCGCCACAAGAATGATCAATAGGCCAGTCTTTCCGGAGGGCTAGCTCTAAAAGTGTCTCTCCAGCCTTGAGCTCCTCGATGAGGTACTGTGCTCCATTCCATTCAATGGTTAGATGAGATTTATTTTTAAGCAAAACATCTCCAGTTTTTATTTGATAGGTCAGACAGCATTTTGTATCACAAAAATATGAAATTTATAGCATTTGACTTAGAAACTACCGGAACTGTGCCCGGTGTGGACCAAATTGTAGAAATTGGCGCCGTGCGCTTTGTTGATGGTCAACCTGCAGAGGTGTTCTCCACGCTGGTTGACCCCCTTCGTCCAATCCCTCCAGGAGCGTCTGCAGTCAACGGTATCTTTGATGATATGGTAAAAGGTAAGCCCACCATTGACTCTTTACTCCCAGCATTTGCAGAGTTTTGTGGAGACGATATCTTGGTCGCCCATAATGCTCCTTTCGATTCTCAATTTTTAATCGCTGATATTAAAAAACACGAAACGCCTGCGGCAAAAGGAATTATCCTAGATACTCTGCCAATAGCGCGAAAGGTATTCCCTGGTTTGCCAAACTATAAGCTCGGCACATTGGTACAACATTTAAAAATTCCAACAACAGATTTCCACCGCGCAGAAGAAGATGCTTCTTATTGCGGTCATTTATTCTTTAATATGCTCAAGCGTATTTCTGTTGGTGGTCAGGCGCCGAAGGTTGAAAATCTTGTAGCTCTTACCGGCAAACCTGAGTTGCGATTTCCCCAAATCACTCGCCAACCAAAACAGATGGACCTCTTTGGCAATCTGCTTTAGTTAACCTCGATAACTATGGGCGATGGGATAGCGTCGTCCACGCCCAAAAGCATGTTTAGAGACTTTTAGAATCGGTGGCGCCTGCCACCGCTTAAATTCAGTCCCCATTAATATCGGCAATAACCATTTTTCAGCTTTACTTTTTGCCGGCGAAAAGTTCTCCACAAGTTGCACCACAGATTTATCAAGAATGTCGTACTCAGGTAAGCTGTCCTGATCTTTTTGGTTCGGTCGCAATTCCGCACTAGGGGCTCTATCAATGATTCTGTGTGGAATCAGCTCACTCTGAGAGTTGTAGAAATTAGAAAGTTGATAGACCTGCTTTTTAGTTAAGTCTCCAATGGGCGCCAAGCCTCCGCACATGTCTCCATAAAGTGTAGAATATCCAGTTGCATACTCGCTTTTATTTCCAGTAGTTAGCAATAAGCTTCCCGTAGCGTTGGCATAAGCCATGAGAGTCATGCCTCGAATGCGGGCCTGAAGATTCTCGTGCACAGTCGAAAAGTTCTTTATTGCAAAGGCAACATCAACAGTCTCTTTCACGCCTTCATACATTTTAGTTATGGGAACATTTAAAAACTCACATCCCAAATTCTTTGCCAGCTGCTCGGCAAGCTCTAAAGAAATCTGATCACTAAAGGGCCCCGGCATAGCAATTAAGGTCACACGGTTAGGCCCAAGAGCATCGACGGCCAAAGCGGCGACTAGTGCAGAATCAATGCCGCCGCTTAAACCTAAATGCACGCGCTTGATCCCTAGTTTAGTTACAAAATCAGCGAGTCCCCTTTTTAAGGCTCGATGTAACTCATCTATCTCGCTAATGTGTGGAGCCTTGGCCCAAGACTCACGCGAGGACAAATCAAAGATATTTAAATCTTCTTCAAAAGAATGACAGCTCAAAAGCTTCTTTCCTTGCGGATCCAAAACAAAGCTCGCTCCATCAAAAATAATCTCATCCTGTGCTCCAACCAAGTTGGCATAGAGAATAGGTGCTTTAAAATATTTGGCTGTCTGCAAAGCAACTTGCTCTCTCAACTTCATTTTTCCAACAAAGTAGGGAGATGCCGACAAATTGATTACTAAATCAGTCTTCTTTCTTTCAACTTTTTTTATGGGATTTACTTCGTAAGGGGATTTTCCAGCTTTATCTGGCCATGCCCAGATGTCCTCACATATTGTTACAAAAAACCTTTTCCCTTTATAAGAAAAATAGTTTTTATCCATTTTTGATGGCTCAATAAAACGTGCCTCATCAAAAACATCACCGGTGGGTAACAGTGTTTTGTGAAAGAATTGTGTCTTTTTGTTTTTTTGTATGAGCGCTGCAGAGTTGTAGTAGGGTCTGCCAAGTTTTTTCCCCGTTAAGGTGATAAGTCCAAGGACTATAGCCATACCAGAAGGAACTTGTTTTTCGATTTTTTTGAGGTAACTCATTTGTTTGCGAACAAGATCCTCACGCTCCAACAGATCAAAGGGGTGATAACCAATGAGTGCACATTCTGGAAAAACTAAGAGCTCGCACTTTTTGTCGCGAGCTCTATGAATATCATCAATGATTTTTTTAAAGTTGGTTTCAAAGTCTGCTAGTACTGGGTTGATTTGGGCTATTCCGATTCTCATTCAATAAGTATACGCCCAGAAAAACCATCTTGGTAGCCATGCCAAAAATTTATTTCTGTTTCTGGAAACTTCCAACAGAAGTAACCATCACCCTTATCAAAATCGGCCATCCACAAACCTTTAGGTTCACATCCAAGCTTTTCAATCTTATTTTGCCATACGGCAATAACAGCGTTGATTCTCTCTTCAATTTCAATAGCTCGGGGGTGACTTTTATCCTTAAAAGCCTTCAATTGATTCATTTGGTAGTGGACCTCGCGCTCAGCCTCTTCTGAGATGCGATAAATAACGGGAAGTAAGGCTCTTGCCTCTGACAACGAAAACATACGCTTGCGATTAATTACAATCACATTTTCCAAAATGAACCCCCAACGTGGACAAACCTTTTCTTAAAATCTCACGTTTGTTTCAATTCTATTTTTCGCTTATGGAAAAGTTTATCTAAGCGAGGTGCGTTATTTAGAAAAGCTTTTAGACATCTGTAGAATTTGACCACCTACAAAGATAACAATCGCTATGATGATTCCAGCAATAATCAATATTCGTATAAAGTTTCCAATAGTAAATTCTTCCTCTTCATCATCTAAAGATGACACCTCTCTCTTAGGAGGATTGATGGCAATTTTCTTAGGAGCTCGCGCTTGTTCATTTTCACCGACTACCATGCCTGCAGTTTCGTTTTGCTTGTTCTGAGCAGCTAATCTTCTTTGATCAAAATCAGAAACCACCTCACCTGTAATAAACCGCTCTGTTCTTGACGACGTCGAATCACTTCCCCCACCAGAAGAGTAGAAACGACCAGAACCAGCTCCCGGAGCACTTACTTCAATTTCAATGGTCTTTGCAGCATCAGGAGATGTGCTCTCTGTGCCCATCGAGCGTCGATTGCTGCCATTAACAATCACAGTACGGCCAGAGCTGCCACCGCCTCCAGAGTTGTTACGTCCACTGCCATCACTACTGCTGCTTGAGCTGCTTGAAGAGCTTCTGTTGCTATCGCTCCTGTTGTTGGCACCAGATGCTGAAGAGCCTCCCGAACCATCAGTTTTAGGGGGGCGCCCTGCTCCAATAGTAAAATCTTCAAAGCGAGCATTGCACTCTGATTCGGCTCCAACTCCTTCAGAGCCAAGGGCCGGCAGCTCTCCATACTCGAGTAAACATTGAATGTAGGTGCCCATATAGGCCCGAAGAAATTCTTTAAATGGAGTAAAGATTTGCGCTGTTAAAAGCAAAAGCAAACTAATGCTAATGATCAACATTAACACGTATTCAATCAGGGCTTGCCCGCCCTGGTCCTTAAGACAGTTGCTTCGCATCTTCATTCCCTTAGATTCAAGTCTCAGCCATAATACTATCATATGATAAAACAGAGCTTAGCAGCCATCATTGCCACTGTCTCAATTTTAGCCGTAGGGCTGGCCCATGCTGACGAATTTGATGCCTTCTCAGAGTTTCTTGAGGAAGATGGTCGCTCAGCTCCAGCAAAAAGTAATACTCCAGCAAAAGTGGCCTCACGCGAGACAAATACTCAAAAACTGCAACGACTTAAAAAAGATTTTCAAAAGAATCCTGCAAACTATAATCTCATCATTCAAATCGCTGAAGTTTTGATAGAAGAGAAAAAAACCGACGATGCACAGAAGATACTCTGGCGTTATGTTGACAAGGTCCCCCCCAGGGGTCTGCACTTGCTAGCAGAAATTCATATCACACGAAACGAGTTAGATAAGGCTGAAAAGGCAGCAAATTTAGCTGTTGCCAACAATGAGAATGATCATGTCGGCTGGACCATCAAAGGACGAGCTAAGTTAAAACAAAAACAAGAAAAAACTGCTATGGAAGCTTTTAACAAAGCTGTCTCACTAAAGCCTGATTACGAACCTGCCTATTTGCCCCTCATCGACTTCTATCATGGCAAAAAAAACTACTATGAGTTACGCATCGTCTTACAAGACATGATTAAGAATATTGGCAAAAGACCACATTATTACCGACAGTTATGCCAACTCAGCATTGATGACAAAACCTATGAACAAGCCCTTGGTATTTGCCGAGAAGGGATTGGTCTAGACTCTACAATTCCAGAAAACCACACCAATTTGGGATTAGCCCAGCTCAAAACTGAAAACGAAGTTGAAGGCATGAAAACGCTAGAGACTGCAGCAAAAAAGTTTTCCAAATCAGATTATGCACAGATTCAGCTTGCCCTTGTGCTGTTTGAAAAAAAGGATTTTATTAAAGCTCTGCAGTTCTTTAAACGCTCCGTTGTCGCGAACGAAAAGTCTGCTATAGGATGGACTGGACTTGGGGAGTCTGCTTTTGAAATTCAAAAATACGAAGACTCCTTGGGGGCTTTCTCAAAAGCATGCAAACTCGATCGATCTATGGCTCCTAAGTTTCGAAAAGCGATGATTACTCTTAGAAATGCTAACAACAGAGAATGGACTGCGGCCTTCGAAAAGGCTTCTGATCAATGTGTTTTTGGAAACTAAGTTTTACATTTATTCAAAGACTAAAAATATTTAATTAGCAACTCTAGAAAAAGCCTTGAACAAAACGAGAGTCCAAGTCTGCAATTGTAGTAAGTTTTACTTTGGCATCAGAACTGGCTACCATACCCTCACCTGTTAAGAGGGCGATATGCTTGGTGCCTGCTCTTGCTGGCCTCAATTCAATAATCTCAGTTCCCAACTTAAGATTTTTAATAACCTCTGTCACAAGTGAGAAGAGGCTATCGGACTCAAGGACATGCAAATTATTGTTGAGCTCGATTCTATTGTTAAGACCTCGGACTGCAGTTAAGACCTGAGGGGATATTGATAAAAACCAATTCCTGTCAGAAATCTCTTGATGAGCCCCTGCTACGATCACCGCTCCAACTGCATTGGGAATGATCTCGAGAACTTCGTGGCCCATCTGGCTTAGTTTATTTGCTTCGGCATAAGCGGCGCCAAGACTATCAAAATCGTTTATATAAATACTGACAAATGATAGCCCCATAGCCATTACTGTTCACTTACGATCTCACCAATAAGATCATACTCCATTGAATCAGTCACAAGCACCTTAACCATATCACCCACGTTAGCCTGACCATCATTTATGAGCACAACGCCATCTATTTCAGGAGCCTGTTGAGACATACGCCCCTGAAGGAGCAGATCTGTTTCTTCGGAGTAACCCTCAACTAACACTTCAACAATCTTACCGACAAAAGCTCGGTGCTTTTCTCGAGAGATATTTTGCTGAACTTCCATCACGGCTTCATAGCGCGCTTGTTTTGTTTCTTCATCGATCTGATTGGTCATGCGGCCACCAGCAGTATTTTCTTCTGGTGAATATTTGAAGCAACCTACACGATCAAATTTTTGGTCTGCAATAAACTTTAACAACTCTTCAAACTGTTCTTGTGTTTCACCTGGGAAGCCAACAATAAACTGAGTACGAATGACAGCATCAGGAATATTTTCGCGGATATTCATCAAGACTGTTTCAATTTCATCTCTTGTCATCTTGCGATTCATGCTCTTAAGAACATCGTCATTGATGTGTTGCAGTGGCATGTCAAAATATTTCACAAGCTTTTTGCTACCTTTGATAAGCTCAATCATCTCAGGGGTTATGCCATCTGGATATAAGTATAAAAGGCGAATCCACTGAATGCCATCTACTTTATCGAGAGCTCTTAGCAGTTCTACAGGGCTCTCGATAGCTTCAGGATTTTTACGGCGTAAGTCCCATCCATAATCTGTAAAGTCATGGCTGATTATTATAAGTTCCTTTACGCCTTGTTTTGCCAACAATTCGGCTTCTTTAACAACGCTAGCGATAGTTCGTGATTGTAGATTTCCCCGAATATGAGGAATGGCGCAAAACGCACATCGCTTCATGCAGCCCTCTGAGATCTTCAAGTAGGCGCGATGTCCAGGCTGTGAATTTACGCGAGGAGTTTCTTCTTGCTGCAAATAGGTTGGCAAGTTGAAGAACTTTTTCGTGGTATCTCCCTGACTGTGGTTTTTTAGAATTTTTGAAATATTTTGAAATTCTCCAGAGCCTACAAATAGGTCCGCCTCTGGAAGGCCCTCAACAAGATCATCTTTATATCTCTGAGTTAAACATCCAGCCACAACAACGCGCTTTACTTTTCCTTCTTCTTTGAGCGCACTCACTTCAAGAATTCTTTGAATAGATTCTTTTTTGGAGTCTTCAATAAAACCACAAGTGTTCACGATCACAGTGTCTGCATCATCAGACTCGCCAACAATCGAAAAACCTTCTCCCATCAAGGTTCCAGCCATGATCTCACTGTCGACCAAGTTTTTTGGACAGCCTAAGCTAATAAAGTGGACTTTTTCTTTAGCGGTCTGATTTTGTTCGCTCATATTTCTGTTACCTGTGCGCCCTTAGGGGGATTGTATTTAAATAATTTGCTGTTAGGTTTTTTGCTAGAGAACTTAGTTTTTTTAAAAACCAACTCAGTTTGGTTCGATAGATCATCAATATAGCTTACTTGAGTAAGCTCTTGCTTTTTAACGTCAATTTTAACTACTAAGTTTTTGACCGAAAGATCTTTCTTTAAAGGCTCAAGGCTTATAACTTTCGTGCCGTTAGCTTCGATTTCATTTAGAATTTTAAAGTTTTCATTTACCTTTTCTTCGCCCAAAAGGATTGAGAGAAGAGATTGTTTTTGAATTTGTTTTATATTCTGACTCTTGGAAACTTGAATAGGACCTGGCAAATCTTTGGGTGGCTTTTGCACTGACCAAATCGTCTTTCCATCGAAGAGTAAAATAGACTCCTCTGGAGTGTTTGTATCCCAACGGAAAAGTTTGCCTGCCAAGCTAATCTCCCCGGAGTAAACTACTTCTTTACCAATAAGCTCCGAAGTCACCTTTTTGTCCACCATCATTGTTACAAGACTAGAGCGTTTGTACTTCTTGATGGTACTCTCAAGTAGTGTGCTCTTTTGCGCTGAAGCCGAGCTCACACCAATTAAAAAACAACTTAGAAAGGTGGTAAGTTTGAGAGTCATTTGAGGTATAATCATGGGTCGAGAATATACCATCGCGCGCCCAATGCCGCAAGTTTATGTACTTATTTGTCTTTTGTCTGCGGGGAGCGATATCCTAGAGTCCACACCTCTGACCCTTCGGGGCTGCCAAGTGCTATATATGCTGCCTGAGCCGTCGCCCCCGTGGTAAGAATATCATCAACAATAATAACCCTCTTTTTTTTAAGATCATATAATGAAATATTTTCATTTACAGCAAAGCGAATTCTTTGGCGCTCTAGTCTCGATTTGAATTTTTGTTCGCCTGCTTCCGTGACTTTCAAAGCATCTGTAGTCTTAGAACCAAGCAAGCCGGCTAGGCTCGAGGCAAAGCTATTAGCATGATTAATCCTTCGCTGAGAAGGCACTGGCACAAACAATATTTCTTTGGATTCTGCTGCGAGCAAATGATGTCGGATGATAAATTTATGACTCCAAAAATCAAAAACAGCTCTGTGATTGGAGCCCTTAAGTGCGTGTATATAGGGCGCAATCAGAGGGCCATTACGACTTTGCCAGTTCCACAAAAATCGATGCTCCAGAGCATTTTGCTTTCGAGTCTGGGGAGCGATTTCTTGTTCAAGGCGGTCGCAGCAAGGACTGCATATTTGGTCGAAAAATAGAAGGATTTGACCGCATATGGGGCAATAGAGTTTCCAATTGTTAATATTAAATTGCGGCAGCATTGAAATTACAGAGTTTTCATTTAATGTGCCGTTTTGTCTCATTCATTTTTTATCTTTTTTGTTTTTGACTTAATGGGCCGATAATCCTACTTTGCCCATCGAAAGAGGCCATTTATGAAGTTATTTATATCAATTTTTGTTTATCTATTCACCATCCAAGCACATGCGGTTGGCCTCTCTGCTTTTAGAGCTAATAACGAAAGTTTTGAAGACGCACGCCACAGAGCGCTTCTAGAAAAGCAACTAAAGACGGGCGATTTTACTTACTCTCTATTTTACAACCGTCGTTTCTCAGCTGAAGGGCAAAAAATGCCTGTGGATCAGCTAAATGTCACAAGCGTTCCGCAAATAGAAGCTGATGTTCTTAATAAGTTATTTATCTACCTAAGAGACTCAAAGTTTTTGAAATCAAAAAGCCAAGAACGAAGAGCAACTTGGCTATACCCAGATGATGGTTGTTATGCTCGCGCAGGTATCATGTCTTTGAATACAGAAGCTATCACCCCTGTCGCACCCTCTAAGATTTTTGTTTTTGGAGATTTAAACGTTAAAACTCCAAACACTATGAGTGGGTGGGTGACCTGGTGGTACCACGTTGCCATTGCATACAACGTAAATGGCGAGCAATATGTTATTGATCCGGCTATTGAGCCAACCAGACCTCTTTTAATGTTAGAGTGGTTAAGAGCCATGAATCAAGATGTCTCAAAATTAAGAGTGTCTTTGTGCCACAAAGATACTTACGATCCAGATTCAAGCTGTGATCGTCCTCGCCCATTTGAGCCTACAGATATTTATAGAGAACAGAATATGTTCTTACCTTTGGAGTGGGACCGCCTTTTAGATCTTGGCCGAGATCCAGAAGTTGAGCTTGGGGAGCTTCCCCCATGGAAAGCAGCTTTATAGATTGTGATAGGGCAAATTGTTTTTGATAGTTAAGGCCCTATAAACTTGTTCGCAAACTACAACTTGGGCCACTAAATGATTAAATACCATTTTTGATAAAGAGAGCTGCAAGTCTGCTCTCTTTTTTAATTCCTCACTGACCCCAAAAGCCCCACCCACCACAAATACAATTCTTTTCTTTCCCGACATTAAAACGGTTTCAATCTTTTTTGAAAACTGAAGCGAATCAAGAGTCTGACCCTTTTCGTCCAATAAAAAAACGAAGTCATCTTTAGAAATGCTTTCCAACAAAAGAACAGAGTCCTCTTGTTTTTTAATTTCTGAAGAGTCACGAGAGTATTTTTTGGGTTTAAGACTGCGGTATTCAGTAGGAAAAAAGTGATTGAGCTTTTTTAAATAAAGGCCGATCGCTTGATCGGCCCATTCCTCTTTGGCTGTTGCAACAGTGAGAAAGACAACTTTCATGATTACTTGATGTAAGGATCCTGTAAGCCCATGTTAGTTCCCTCTTTCCAGAGGTTTTCAAGATTATACTCTTGTCTTACAAAGTCATAAAATAGATGAATAATCAAAGAGCCAAAATCAACGAGAACCCATCGGCCCTCTTCGATTCCCTCAACTGATTGTGGGAAAACTCCGTACTCTTCTTTAACCGCCTGAATAACATTTTCAGCCATAGAAACGGCATGCCTAGTCGATGTTCCAGATGCAATAAGGGTGTATTCAGATGGCGCTGCCATTTGAGTTAAGTCAAAGCCCTTAACGTTAATCCCCTTTTTACTAAAAATAACATCTGCACAAAACTCTGTGAACTTTTTGTAGTCACCAATCTTATCACCAAGATTTCGGTATAACTTATTATCACGAATATGAGCTTCAACAGAAAGTGGTAAATGCTTTTCTACTGGTCGGCCAGCTCGTAACCATTTACGCAATTCAGTTCCAGAAATCTCAATGTCTTTAAGAGAGATAAACTGAATGTTGCGCCCGGTAGTGAGTTCGAGAAAGTTAAAATCATATTCTGCAACTAGTGGTTGTAGAAACTCAGGAAGTGATTCTTTATCTGTAGGAAGTTCATAACCAGGTCTTGTCGTCACAACAAGGTTAGCCTCTGTTAGAATTTTATTCCAATCCTTCCACTTATTGAGCTCTTCGAGTTTGTCGGCACCAACGACTAAATAAAGGTCTTCTGCTTTAACGTCTTCTCTAAGTTTTAATATCGTGTCGATAGTATAAGATCTTCCGCCACGCTTCACCTCTTGATCGTCGATATAAAACATATCTCCGTACTGAGAAAAGGCAGCGCGAGTGAGATCAAGTCTTTGCTCAGGTGTTGGCCCATCAACAGGAGTTTTGATAGGGTTTTGTGCTGCAACTACGACATGTACTTTATCAAGGCCAAGCTTCTTAGCCACTGTAGAAATGGCATTAATATGACCATTGTGAGGAGGGTTAAAACTTCCGCCGAATATACCTACTCTCATAAACTATCCTTATCTAAAATCAAAGTTCCTAAATGTGTGATGAACTCTTTAATGTTTTTTCCAGTAACGGCAGAGATCACAAATGGCTCTTTTCCCGTTTTCTTTTTAAATTGCGCAATCAACATCTGCAGCTGATCTGCACGCAAAGTATCGATCTTATTTAACACAACAATTTGTGGACGACTTGTTAGAGGAAAGAAGCCCTCTTTTTCTTTGTTGTTTTCGTCATATTTCTCTAACTCATAATTGATGTCTTCATAATCTTGAAGAGGTTCTCGACCAGAGACTCCGGATGCATCAATTAGATGAATAAACAACTTAGTGCGCTCGATGTGTTTTAAAAATTGAATGCCTAAGCCAACGCCTTGATGAGCGCCTTTCACGAGGCCTGGAATATCTGCAACAACGAAAGAAGCATAATCACCCACTTTTACTACACCAAGATTTGGGACTAATGTTGTAAAAGGGTAATCAGCAATCTTAGGCTTAGCGGCCGAAATGCGAGAGATCAATGTTGATTTTCCAGCATTTGGAAAACCAATAATCCCAACATCCGCAATGAGTTTAAGTTCTAATTTTACCTCTAACTCTTCGCCCGGCTCACCTGGCTGCGCATGTTCTGGAGCTTGATTTACTGACGTCTTAAAGAAGGTGTTCCCTTTTCCGCCTCGTCCACCTTTTAATAAGACAAAACGCTCCACGCCTGTCATATCCACAAGGATTTCCCCATCGATATTGCGAACCACTGTTCCTTCAGGAACTATCAATTCAAGATCTGCACCGTTATGTCCTGAGCAATTTGCACTCGCTCCAGGAAATCCGTTTTGCGCTGAATATTTTTTGTGAGGGCGTAAGTCTACCAATGAATTGATATGCTTTGAGGTGCGGATAATAAGATCGCCGCCTTTACCGCCATCACCACCATCGGGTCCACCACGGGGAGTCATGGCTTCACGTCGAAAGCTTACGGCTCCTGGGCCACCATGGCCTGAGGCTATTACTATGCTAACTTCATCAATAAATTTCATACTTTTCTCGAATCTAAAAACTACCTTTTAACAAAAAAAAGGAGCCTTGATACAGGCTCCCCTCAATATTGAAATATCTATCAATGTTTGAGCGACTTAAATTGCAGTTTTTGGGTAAACGCTGATTTTGAAGCGCTCTTTTGAGAAACGCTCAAACTTAACAACACCGTCAATAACTGAGTAGATAGTGTAATCACGTCCAATTTTCACGTTGTTACCAACATGGAACTTAGTTCCGCGCTGACGAACGATAATTGTTCCCGGAAGAACATGCTCTCCGCCAAATCTTTTTACACCTAAACGTTTCGACTGTGAATCACGACCGTTCTTTGTACTACCACCGGCTTTTTTACTTGCCATGACTAACCTCTTCTATGTGATTAAACTAAATTATGCCTTCTTAGTTGCTTTTTTAGTGGCCTTTTTCTTGCCTGCAGTTTTCTTAGCTGTCTTTTTAACAGTCTTTTTTACTGCTTTCTTTGCAACTTTCTTCTTTGCTACTTTTTTAGCTTCTTTTTTCAACTCAGCAGATGCTGAATCTTTATTTAAAAGACGCTCTTCTTTAGCAGATACTTTAGCTTCAATTTTGTCTGCACGGATCTTGGCCATATCCATAACTTTTGGTTGAGCATCAGTTTGCTCCACTTTTCCATCAGGAGAAGTGATAGACTTCACAAATAACTCTGTAAACTCTTGCTTGTGAGTGTTGAAGTTTCTGTAGCCATTACGACGCTTCTTTTTGAAAACGTACATTTTGCGAGTTTTAGCTTGCTTTGTAACTACAACAGTAACCTTAGCGCCCTTAACAAGAGGTTGACCAACGTGAGTGGACTCACCACCAACCATGAGAACTTCGTTGATATCAAATTCAGTGCCCAATGCATTTTCAAGTTTCTCTACTTGAACCACATCACCAGCTTGAACTTTGTACTGCTTTCCACCAGTGCGAATGACAGCGTACATTTTTAACCTCCAAATTACTATCCGAATTAAGCTAGTGGTAAATGCCACTTTGCAGTAGGCTTTGTCAACCTAAAGCTACTATTTTTTAAGCATTAATTTCGGAAGATTGAGGCTATCGAAGTTCAGGACTAAAATCAATCCCATTTCATGCAAACTGGTCCAGTTCGCTGTTTGCGCGATAAGTATGGAAATTATTTCATTATTACAGCTACTTAGGACTATACAAAAAAGATCTCGTATTGCTCCACATGGTAGTTTGGCTCAATTTTAAAGGCTACGGAGCGCCCTAATTTCTTCTCTATATACTCTAAAGACTCACCTTCAACCTCATAAATCCAGTCAACAACCTGCGAGTGGCAATGCACCACAACATTAGTTTTTGGATTCACCAGCATGTCTGCATCACGCTCAAGCTCCCTAAAGATCTCATTGGCGACAGTTGATTTTCTCTTAATGTAGCCTTTTCCATCACAATATGAACAGGGTTCGCAGAGTGTTTTAATAAGGCTTGGACGTATGCGTTTGCGAGTCATTTCCACAAGTCCAAGTTCTGACATCGAGACAATATTAGTACGTGCTCGGTCTTTCTGTAGTTCTTCCGCTAGAGTCTCTAGGACTTTCTCGCGGTGAGATTCTTTTTCCATATCAATAAAGTCGATAATAATAATCCCGCCACAGTTTCTGATGCGAAGCTGATGGGCGATTTCTCTGACGGCCTCAAGATTTGTTTTTAGAATGGTGTCTTCTAAATCTTTCTTGCCCACAAATCTACCGGTGTTCACGTCAATAACAACTAAAGCCTCAGCCTCATCGACAACAATATAACCACCAGACTTGAGCCAAATCTTACGATCTAAGGAGCGTGATATTTCAATGTCTACATCATACATATCAAAAAGTGGATTTGGCTCTTGGTACATGACGATATTCTGTTTGTACTTAGGCATAAACTGCGAAACAAATTTTACCACTTTTTTGTGTACTTCGGATTCATCAACCCAGACAGTGACTACGTTTTCACTCATTAGGTCTCTCAGGGCTCGCAACTCCACATCAAGCTCTGTGTGAATCATGCCAGGCTTTGTTCTTTTTTCGTAAGTCTTAAAGACCTCTTTGCTCATGCGATCTAAATATTCAATATCAGCTTTAAGCATCTCTTCAGAGGCGCCCTCGGCTGCGGTTCTCACAATGACTCCACCCGAAGGATTGATTTTTTGCACAAGCTGACGAAGTCGCTCGCGCTCTCCCTCGTCTTCGATTCGACGGGAAATTCCTAAGTGTCTAACTGTGGGCAAAAAGACCACGAATCGACCAGCAATAGAAATATGAGTAGTGAGCCTCGCGCCTTTGGTGCCGAGAGGGTCCTTGGCAACTTGAACTAAAATTGATTGGCCTTCTTTTAGAAGGTCTTGAATTGGCGTTTTATTACTAACACTGCTGATCTTGTCTTCATCCTCAGACTCGTCCAATGCAAAAGGTTCATCGCGATCTACGTCGGCAAAAGGGTAAGACTCAGAGTCTACGTCTTCACGAATGTCTCCAACATAGAGGAATGCTGCTTTTTCTAGACCAATGTCGACAAAAGCAGCTTGCATACCAGGAAGAACGCGAATGACGGTTCCTCTAAAAATTGAGCCCACCAAGGTAGGAGAGGTTTTGCGTTCAATCTTTAGATCTGTGAGCACTCCTGCCTCAACATAAGCAACTCTGGTCTCTTGGGGTCTGACGTTGATAAGAATTTCTGCTGACACATTAAACTCCTGAAATCTTAACTGGACCAAAGGTTAATTCGTTTTTTCTTTGGGCCAGCTCTTATTAATTTAAACCTATTTTATACCGATAGCTCCAGTAAGATTTTTGGGAGAGCTCATTCATGGCACAAATAGACCAATTATTTAAACTGATGGTAGAGCAAGGCGCTTCTGACTTGCATCTTACAAGCGGAGCTCCTCCATATTTGCGTATCCATGGAAACATGGTACCACTCAACTACCGTGAACTTTCAAATCAAGAAGTGCAAGCTCTAATCTTTGAAATTCTATCTGAAAAGCAAAAAAAATCCTTTGTAGAGAAATGGGAGCTAGACTGCGCTTACACTCTCAATGGCACAGGTCGCTTCCGTTGCAATATTTTTATGCAACGAAAAGGACTTGCCGCTGTGTTTCGTGTCATCCCAGAAAAAATTAAAACGGCACAAGAGTTAGGATTGCCACAAACTATTTTGGATCTAATTGATTGTGATCGCGGTCTAATCCTTGTTACAGGCCCGACAGGTTCTGGTAAATCTACAACGCTAGCTTCTATGATTCATCATATTAACATGACTCGAGATGCTCACATTCTAACTGTTGAAGACCCCATTGAATTCGTGCATACCAACATAAAATCTCTCGTCAATCAGCGCGAAGTTGGTTCTCACACCAAGTCTTTTGCCAATGCACTAAAATCTGCACTCCGCGAAGATCCAGATATTATGCTCGTCGGTGAGTTACGTGATCTTGAGACTATCTCCTTGGCTCTAACGGCTGCAGAAACTGGGCACTTAGTCTTCGGAACTCTGCACACCAATTCTGCCGCTAAAACCATCGATCGTATTATTGACGTCTTTCCTGCGGGTCAACAGCAACAAATTCGCACGATGCTTGCCGAATCTCTTAGAGGAGTTGTCGCTCAATGGCTCTTCTCAAGAGCCGACGGACAGGGGCGAGTAGCAGCATTTGAAATTTTAAAAAATACTAAGGCTATTGCGAATTTGATTCGTGAAGGTAAGATTCACCAAATCCAGTCGGCAATGCAAACCGGCGCCTCTCAAGGTATGATCTTGTTTGAAAAATACATTGATGAGCTTGTTAAAAAAGGCAAAGTGACTGCGGCTGATGCCAAGACTTTCTTGGGCACCGCCGGAACAGATCCAACGACCAATGCGGGTGGACCGGTGACACAAGCAACTATGGCAACAAGAACCAAGGTTGGTTAAAAATCAAAGTTAAAACTAAGGACTATTGGAGCGGGCTTAAACCCGCTCTTTTTTTTGAGCTCAGCAAAGTCATTCTCAATCGCTGCCGCCTCACTTTTGCTATTGCTGACCACATAACCAGCCCCTACGGCTAAACCCAGCAGCGCACCTGTTGTAATGTTATTGGTGTGATTTTCTGGATCACCATAAAATGATAGGGTGCTCAATCCTAGGATTGCTCCCCCCAAGCTAGAAAACAAAATGATGGCAGAATTTCGTTTAGCACTTTGTAAGGGAGCTTGGGCGCTCGCAATTGAGGCAAAAGAAAAAGACAATGTGATTAAAATCATAACTAAATTTTTCAAAGCAACAGCCTCACTTTGCTAGAGACAACAACCTTTTTGATTGCTAATGTTTTTTTCTATTAGAATTAAATCACTTGGAGGTTAAGAGTGCAACACTACATTGACCACACACTTTTAAAGCCCGAAACAACAATCCAGCAGATTGAGAGCCTTTGCCGCGAGGCAATTGAGTTCGAATTCTTTTCTGTTTGTATCAACCCTGCATTTGTGAAGTCTGCCAAAAAACTTCTTAATCACTCCAAGGTAAAGGTATGCACTGTCATTGGCTTTCCTCTTGGCGCCACGGCAACTGCTGTAAAAGCTTTTGAAACTCAGCAAGCCCTCGCAGACGGAGCAGATGAGTTCGACATGGTGATATCCATCGGAATGCTCAAGTCTGGAGATCTTAACTACGTCAAAAACGATATTGCTGCCGTAGTAAAGGCAGCTCAGGGCAAAACTGTTAAAGTTATTATTGAGACCTCACTTTTAACTCAGGATGAAAAAAGAATTGCCTGCGAACTCTCGGTACAAGCAGGTGCTCATTTTGTTAAAACTAGCACTGGCTTTTCGGGCGGTGGCGCCAACATCGATGACGTGCTTCTGATGAAGTCCACTGTTGGTAATTCTGCACAAGTCAAAGCAAGTGGTGGAATTAAAGACGCTGCCTTTGCTAAAAACTTAATTGCGGCTGGCGCAACTCGCCTTGGCACGAGTTCTGGAGTCAATCTTGTCAAAGGCTTAGCTGCTGGTGCAGGATACTAACATGAATACGTTTTTACCAGCTGAGATCATTAAAAAGAAACGCAACGGAGAAGTCCTTTCTGCAGAAGAAATTAACGAGTTTATCTTAGGATACTCACAGGGCTTGGTGCCTGATTATCAGATGTCAGCCCTCTTGATGGCGATATTCTTTAAAGGCATGGGTCCTCAAGAGACTCTTCATCTCACAAAATCGATGTTGCACTCAGGTGAAGTTGTCGACTTGAGTTCAATTCAGGGATTCAAGGTCGATAAACACTCCACTGGTGGTGTTGGCGACAAGACTAGCTTGATCTTGGGGCCCATCGTAGCCGCTGCCGGCCTCCCCGTGCCTATGATTTCTGGAAGAGGCTTGGGCCATACGGGTGGCACCTTAGATAAGCTTGAGTCCATCCCTGGGTTTTCAACGCAAAAGTCGCTGACAGAATTTAAACAAATTATTCGCGATTATCAGATTAGTTTTATAGGACAAACAAAAGAAATTTGTCCTGCTGATAAAAAAATCTATGCTTTGCGAGATGTGACGGCAACCGTAGAGTCCTTGCCATTGATTTGCGCCTCAATCATGTCTAAAAAACTTGCCGAAGGAATTGATGGCCTTGTTCTCGATGTTAAATTCGGCTCTGGTGCCTTTATGAAAACCCGCGAGGCCGCTGAAGAGCTGGCGCTAAATCTCATGTCTATTGCCAAAGGCTATGGCAAATCTGTGACTGCATTGATCACAAATATGAATCAACCTCTCGGAAGGTTTGCAGGCAATGCTCTTGAGGTGCAAGAGTGCGTGGAGATCTTAGAAAATAAAAAATATATTTCAAATCACGGAGCAGATCTCTATGAGGATACTCGAGAGCTCAGCGTCTTACTTTCAGCTCACATGCTTCTCCAGTCTGGAAAATACAAAAATCTCGACGACTGTTTGAATGTGTGCCGAGAAGTTCTTCGCAATGGAAAAGCTCTAGAAAAATTCAAAGCTGTTTGCAGAGCCCATGGGGGTGATCTTGACAGACTCCCAACCCCAAAAAATAAAGTTGAGATTCGCGCTCCTAGAGAGGGTTTCTTGGCAAGCTTTAATTCAGAAGCAATCGGTGTTGCCGGCATTCTCATAAAAGCTGGTAGAGCTCAGGTTTTGGATGTTATTGAGCCCACCGCCGGCATAGAATTCCACTGTAAAGTTGGTAATTTTGTAAAGACTGGTGATTTGCTGTTTACCCTACATGGTGCGGACAAAGATTTGTTGGAGTCTGCTCAATCCATGCTGATGTCCTCTGTGAATATATCACCCATTAAGCCAGATGAATTTAATCTGGTTTGGAAAGTTTTAGTTTGAGGTAAAAAATGAGTGCTAATGTAATTGAAAAACTTCAGGATGCTTTAGAATTTTTAAAAAACAAAACCACTATAAAGCCACGCATTGGAATTGTTTTGGGCTCAGGGCTTGGTTCTTTTGTTAAGTCTGTCGAGGTCGAAAAGTCTATTCCCTTTTCTGAAGTGCCTCACTTTTTGCCACCTACTGTTGAGGGGCACTCTGGAAATCTAATCTTTGGAAAAGTGGGAGCTCAAAATGTAGCTATTCTCCAGGGGAGAAATCACTACTATGAAGGCCACAGCATGGAATCGGTGGTTTTTCCAACTCGCCTATTGGCTCTTCTCGGCTGTGAAATAATCGTGCTAACCAACTCAGCTGGTGGGTTCGGCGAAACCATGCAGGCTGGTGATTTTATGATCATCGAAGATCATATTAATCTCATGGGCACAAACCCGTTAATGGGTCCCAACATCAAGGAGCTTGGTCCTCGCTTTCCAGACATGACTGAGGCCTATGATAAAAAGCTTATTGCAACCATGGAAGAGATCTTTGGCCGCAAGGGGATCCGCTATCACAAAGGTGTCTATTGTGGCGTCAGTGGACCTACCTACGAAACGCCATCTGAAGTGCGCTATTTGAAGCTTATTGGTGGAAAAGCAGTCGGTATGTCTACAGTTCCTGAGGCTATCGCAGCTAACCATCTCGGTGTGCGAGTTGCCGCTGTGTCTTGCATTACTAATTTGGCAGCAGGGATGTCGGCAAAGAAGCTCTCCCACGATGAAGTGACAGAAACTGCCAAGAAGGTTGAGCAGGAATTTACGTCATTTTTATCTGAGTTTGTAACTCTTATCTAAAACTAAGGTCTGGATTTCACAATCCAGACTCTAATCTCAATTTAAGTCATCCGAAATGTTAACCGAGCCCGTCGGCTATGGCGTCAACTATATGACCCTATCGACGCGCTTTAAGGAGTTAACATGGATGTTAATCGTTTCCTCATTGCCGTTGCATGCACCTTGACGCTCTCTGCTTGTGGCAACAGTAAATCTGTAAATTCTGTTTTTCCCGAAAATGGCAATGTTGATGCTTCAGTTTGTAAGGGCCAGACCATTGAGAGCCGATACATCGTACAATGGGAGAGCGGTGAATTCACCGTCGAGAGTGCAGATAATGTTGAGTCTTTTAAGACAAACTTTATAGAACCTCAGCTCGCAGCCATTCGCCATGTAGAATACGATCGTGTTTTTGAAATTGCGAGCTCGCCATCGCTGCAACCACAGTCACTTGATGATTGGAATGTTGAACGCGTCAATTTACAAGAGCTTTGGCAACAAGGATACTATGGCCAAGGTGTTATTGTTGGAGTGGTAGATTCGCATGTGGAAGTCAATCACCCTCAGCTTGTCAGGCAAATTGCCTTTAACACAAACGAAATTCCCAACAACGGGATTGATGATGACAAAAATGGCGTTGTAGATGACTACTCGGGTGCAATATTTCTTAGCGGCCCCCCCTCGACTCGCCCCGTCTCTCAACACGGAACTCATGTAACTGGCACTATCGTAGCTGATCATGATGCTGGAGACGTCAAAGGAGCCGCTCCTCGAGCTAAGTTTGTGTCGGCGCAGTTTTTGACCGATGACGGCGGTGGATATTTGGGAGACGCTGTTTTAGCTCTTCAGTACGCTGCTTCTCGAGGCGCAAGAATTATTAATGCAAGTTGGGGTGGCGCCCCCTGTGTTGATTCGCTTCGCAATGCTTTTGTAAATCTTGAGCAGCGTGGTGTGCTTGTTGTTGTTGCTGCCGGAAATGAGGGTAAGGATATAGATTACAGCCCCCAATATCCAGCATCCTTTAATCTTCCTTTGCAGATTACAGTCGGTGCCTCCACAGAGTTAGATATCATGGCCGGTTGGTCTAATTCGGGCTTTTCATCAGTGCACCTAGCCGCACCTGGAAGTAATATCTTTTCAACAGTGCCAACTGGGACTGCCTACTTTGATGGAACATCAATGGCCGCACCTCTGGTAAGTGGTGTAGCTGCCGCCCTCTGGAGCGCTCGCCCCCAAGCAACAGCTTATGATATTAAGCGCGCAATTTTAGAATCAGTTGTTGTGAGCCCCAACCGTGAGTTTAAAACCATCACACGCGGCCGCTTAGATGCCTCACGAGCCTTAAAGAGACTCACCGAACTCCTACCTTAAAGTAACATCAATACGCAGGGCGAAAATAACCGCTCTGCGTCTCTTGTTTTTCGTGATTCTGACTCCCTCCGTGATACCATTTTCCATTCGAAAAAAGAGCATGGCTCTTAACTCACGGAGTAAATATGGAGTTGGAAACAACAAACAATCTGCAAGCAAAATTGAGTGATCTTGATCGTCGCAACGAAAAAGCTATGGCTGGTGGCGGTGCCGATAAGATTGCAAAGCACAAACAAAATGGAAGGCTCACAGCTAGAGAGCGTATTGATATTCTGGTTGACCCCGGCAGCTTTGTTGAAATGGACCGTTTTGTTACTCATCGCTGCACTAATTTTGGCATGGATAAAAATGTCGTCCCTGGCGATGGTGTGATCACAGGATATGGTCGTGTTAATGGCAAGCTTATTTATCTCTCATCTCAAGACTTTACCGTTATTGGCGGCTCGATGTCGCGAACCCAAGCTAATAAAATTTGTAAGGTGATGGATCTCGCTCTTAAAAATGGCGCTCCCTTTATTAGCATCAATGATTCAGGCGGAGCACGCATTCAAGAGGGAATTGAATCTCTTGGTGGTTACGCGGATATCTTCACTCGTAACGTTATGGCTTCTGGTGTGGTTCCACAGATAACTGCCATTATGGGCCCCTGCGCCGGTGGTGCTGTTTACTCACCTTCTATCACCGACTTTGTTTTTATGGTGAAGAACTCAAGTTACATGTTTGTTACTGGCCCAGAAGTAATTAAAGCTGTTACTCATGAGGACGTAACCAAAGAAGACTTGGGTGGAGCCATCACTCACTCTAGCAAGTCTGGGGTTGCTCACTTTGCAGCTAATGATGACAAACACTGCCTGCTCCTAATTCGCGAGCTGTTGTCTTTTATGCCTTCAAACAATTTAGACGATGCTCCAGCGTTGCCTGCTAAAGACAAGCCAGATCGTTTGGTTGAAGGACTCATGAAAATGATTCCTGAGAATCCTAAAAAACCATACGACATGATCAACGTGATCACTGAATGTGTGGACGAAGGTTATTTCTTAGAAATTCATAAACACTGGGCTCAAAATGTAATTGTCGGATTTGCAAGATTTAATGGTCGCTCTGTTGGTATTGTTGCAAATCAGCCCAATGTTCTTGCTGGATGCTTAAATATCGAAGCTTCGCGTAAGGCAGCACGCTTTATTCGCTTCTGCGATTCTTTTAATATTCCGATTGTGAGCTTTGTGGATGTACCGGGTTTCTTGCCAGGAAAAGACCAGGAGTGGAATGGCATCATTACCCATGGTGCAAAGCTACTTTATGCTTATGCCGAAGCTACTGTGCCAAAGGTCACCGTCATCACAAGAAAAGCTTACGGTGGGGCTTACATCGTAATGGGATCTAAACTTTTACGCAGCGATGTGAACTTAGCCTTCCCATCTGCTGAAATTGCCGTTATGGGCGCCGAAGGTGCTGTGAATATTATCTTTAGGGAGCAAATTAACAAGGCTGCAGATCCAGCAGCTGAGCGTGCGCGTTTAATTGCCGAGTACGAAGCAAAGTTCAGCAACCCTTATGTTTCTGCAGAGCTTGGCTATACAGACGAAGTTATTGATCCTGCTTTAACTCGCAAGCGCATTATCGACTCTCTAGAAATGCTCAGAAATAAAAAAGATGTTATGCCGCCGAAAAAGCATGGCAATATTCCACTTTAATCGAGGTAATATTTATGGAATTTAAAACGCCGTTTAAAAAAATCCTCATTGCAAATCGTGGAGAAATTGCAATTCGCATCACTCGAGCCTGCCGTGAGCTTGGCCTGCTTTCTGTTGCTGTATTTAGCGATGCTGACCGTGACAGTCTCCATGTCTTTCTTGCGGACGAGGCCTATCACATTGGGCCCTCGCCAAGTAAAGAAAGTTATTTGAACTACGAAAAAATAATTGAGGTTGCTAAAATTTCGGGAGCGGATGCAATCCACCCTGGTTACGGCTTTCTTTCAGAAAACACTCACTTTGCTCGTGCCTGCGCAAAGGCTGGTATCACTTTTATCGGACCAACTCCAGAGAATATCGAGGCCATGGGAGATAAGCTCTCTGCAAAAGCCCTGATGAAAAAAGCAGGAGTTCCGACCGTACCTGGCAGCGATGGTGGAGTTGAAACCCTAGAAGAGGCTCAAGCCGTTGCTACAAAAATTGGTTTGCCGATTATTATCAAAGCTTCTGCAGGTGGCGGTGGAAAAGGCATGCGTGTTGTGCGCGAAATGAGTGAGCTAGAAAGCTCTTTCAGAGCCTGTCGCTCTGAAGGTCAAAACTATTTTGCCGATCCTACGGTTTACATCGAAAAATTTATTAATGACCCTAAGCATATTGAGATCCAAGTCTTTGGTGACACTCACGGTAACGTTGTTCATCTTTTTGAACGAGAATGTTCAGTTCAGCGTCGTCATCAAAAGATTATCGAAGAGTCGCCAAGCCCTTCTGTACCACATGAAGTGCGCTTAAAAATGGGTGATGCTGCTGTTCGCGCTGCTAAACAAATTTCTTATGTTGGGGCTGGAACTATCGAGTTTATTTTCGATAACCTTACAAAAGAGTTCTACTTCATGGAAATGAACACTCGATTGCAGGTAGAACATCCTATCACTGAGATTGTCACTGGATATGATCTGGTTAAAGAACAAATCTCCGTTGCCTCTGGCAACAAACTCAGCTTCCGCCAAGAAGATATCAAACAAAAAGGACATGCTATTGAGGCCCGCATTTGTGCCGAGGATCCAGTGACCTACAAGCCACATCCAGGTGTTATTCGTGCTTGCCGTCACCCGCAGGGTCCGTTTTTACGCGTTGATAGCTATGCCTACCCTGGCTACGAAGTGCCAATCTACTATGACCCAATGATTGCAAAAGTTATCACTTGGGGTGAAGACCGCACTGAAGCCATTGAACGCATGCAACGGGCTCTTACTGAGTTTGTTTTAACAGGAATTAAAACAAATATCGTTCTTCACAAAACTATACTAGATCACCCTAAATTTAGAGACGGCTCCTATACCACTCAGTTTATTGAAAAGAACTTTGAGGTTATAGAACCAATGATGTTTAAGAATGTGGATGATCCTGTGTTTTTAATATCAGCAGCAATAACAGCATATAACGATCGCAAATCTAAAGACGTCAGACAGCTTAATGTTACTTCCAATTGGAAGCGCATTGGTCGCAAGCTGCAGCTAAGGATGTAGTCATGTATTTTGAAGCAGAATTAAGAGGCAGAAACTACAAAGTAGATATCACCGAAGGAAAAACATCTTGGAAGGTTTCGCTTTGCGAAGAGGGAAAAGATTGGATTCATTATGATATCTCAAAGACAGATTTTAAATTTGCAGAGGAATATATTAGTTTTCTCTTTGAAGGAAAATCTTACCTAATTGATGTTATCGGCCAAGACACAGATTATACAGTGTTTACCCGAAACTCCTTTAGAACTATTAAAATCTTTAATGATGAAATGTTGTTGCATGAGTCCCTTAAAAAGGGCGGTGGCTTCGGTGGAGATCAAGAGTTAAAGGCCGGAATGCCAGGCAAAATTATTCAGATCTTTGTTAAGCCCGGCGACATCATCAAAGAGAATAAGCCTCTCTTGATTATGGAAGCCATGAAAATGGAAAACGAAATGCGCTCTTCGAGAGAAGTTAAGATCAAAGACGTCTTGGTCAAACAAGGCGACAGCGTTGAGTCTGGCGCAGTTCTAATCACATTTGAAGATGCCAAATAAAGTTAGAGGAGATTTAAATCTCCTCTAACTCTTTTGATCTTTTCTTTTCAAATGCTCTCACAATAAAAATAGAAATTTCATACAAGATAAGCAATGGAACCAACATAAGCGACATGCTCATCACATCTGGTGGCGTTAAGAGCGCCGCAAAGATGGACATAAAGAAAATAGCAAAGCGACGTTTTTCACTGAGAAATTTTGAGCTCACAACTCCAATGACACCTAAGATTGTAATCACAAGCGGAAGCTCAAATGCTAACCCAAACATTAAACATATTTGTGTGAAGAATCCAAGATAGTGATCAATAGTGATCATGGGTTTATCGGTCGTGCCACCAAAATTCATCAAGAACTCTAATCCCAGAGGCAAAGTAAAGTAGTAGGCAAATAAAACCCCAAGAATAAAAAGCAAGCTGCCTGCTCCTAAAAACAAAAGAGCATATTTTTTTTCTTCTTTATATAAGCCTGGAGAAATAAAAGCCCAAATCTGATAGAGCCAAAGCGGACAACTCAGTATAATTCCACTCGCAAAAGCTATCTTTAAGTGTGCAACAAATTTATCGAGAGGACTTGTAAAGACTAGGCCCTGTTCAGGCAAGTATGGCAAGATCGGAGCCCTGATGATTTCAAAAAGTTTATCACTAAAAATGTAACAACCAATCATGGCAATAATGAGAATTAAAACAGAATTAAAAAGACGCTTTCTTAGGTCTCTTAAGTGCTCAACGAGTGGTTGCCCCGCAGTTTCGCCGCTCATGAGGATTGCCCCTGATCCTTACTTGGTGTTTTAACTTGTTCCGTCAGCTCTAGTTGTTCTTCTTTAGATTCTGCTGGTTTGGTATTGCTTGATTTTAATTTTTGACTCTCATCAAGATCTTCTACAACTTTGACTTGATTTTTTATCTCAGCACTAAAGTCATCTGATGTTCGTTTGATTTCATTTAAGAGACGGCCTATGTTGCGCGCAAGCTTTGGCAGCTCGTCGGGCCCGATGACAAGCAGTCCAATAATAGCAATGACAATGATTTCAGAAAGGCCTAGTCCAAACATAACTTCAGCAGAATAGGTTAAAGGACTAATGATTTCAAGATCTATGACTGCTTTGTCTGCTTTATGTTGGCGTCTGTGGGAGTAATGAGCCCCAACTCTAATAGTCTCTCTTTGGCAAGTTCAGAGCCCGTTTTGACGTAGCTTTCATACAAACGCAAAAGGTCTTTATCTGATCTCAACATTGACTTGTGCGAAACCACAGTGAGAACGTCGACATAATCTACAAAGTTATGAGCTAGAGTCCAATAGACTTGGCCTAACTCCTCTGATTTACATATTGTATAGAGCTGCCCATAGGCGGTCCCGCCCATCTGAATGTAGTAATCAATATCTACAACTTTGCGCTGAAGTGAGTCGCCAAAGTAACCACTGACATAAAGAGCCTTGTCGCCAAGTCGCCGCAACAACTCAAGTCTTTTCTCATTTCGAGGACTCTGTTGCGCCAATAAATACATCTCTGCCAGGGTTTGCGGGTGAGAAGCTTGCTCTGAATCTGACGAAAATAGATTTTTGGCGTCGAGATAGTGATGAAGCAGGTCTACTAAATATTCTTGCACGGCCAGTGGGGCCTTGATTTTTCTCTGCTCAAGGCCCACCGAAACAAGCTCTTTAAAGTATTCTTTGGGAGATATAAAAAGCTCACTCATAGCTCCATTTTAACTCAGAGCCTATACTTTTACTGAAGAAAATTTAGCAGTCTCCTCTTTGACTAGCCCTTTAGCGGGTTTTTTGGTCCTACAATGCTTATGACAGACTTTGCTGCAAAAATTTTCTGCGCCAAATCCACTATCTCATCTTGAGACACAGAGAAATAGTCATCAGAGACTTTCAAGCTCTTCTTAGGATCAAAGCCATAAATTTGGTCGAACAGCATTGAGTTACACACAGATGCTTTTCGTTGCAGATCAATATCATGACGACCAATAAGATATTTTTGTGCCCTTAAAAGTTCTTTGGCGGAAACTTTTTCGTTCGCAAGTTTTTGAAACTCAGCTTTAAGCATTTCAATAGCTTTTTGTCCCTTTTCTGGAGAGCAGCCGATGTAGCCACCAAAATATCCACCATCAAAGCCCGTTAACATAAGAGGCGCCACAGAATACGCCAAGGAGTTTTTGTCTCTGAGCTCCAAAAACAATCGCCCACCTTGCCCAGAGAGAATGGACTGAATCACATCGAGTGCAAAACGTTCGTGCGCAAATAAACTAAGACCGCGATAGCCAACAACAATATGAGACTGTTCTTTTTGAAGCTCCGCAAAGTCGATAACATCTTGAGAGAGGTCCTTAAGGTGATGCTTTTGATTGAGTCGCTGCTTCTTGCCAAGGGTTTTGTCTAGATGTTTTGCAACCTCAATCCAGTGTTTTTCGGAAAAATCGCCAACAACACAAAGTGTGGCGTTGTTCGCGCCCGTAACTTTCTTAAAATATTGTTCGATAGTATCGGTACTTACTGCATCTACTGAATCAACAGTGCCCATCGGATCTCGTGAATAGGGGTGTCCTTCGAATATTCTTTTTTGGAAGTTGAGCATACAAATCTGAGCTGGATTGTCGTTCTTTTTGCTAATTTGATTTTTAAGTATCCCTGCCTCTCTTTGCAGAATAGCCTCATCAAATTTTGGCTCGCATATCATACTGACAAAAAGATCGCTGATTTTATTTTCAAAACCTGACAAGCATTCCATTGAAATACCGACAGAATTTCTTCCGCCAAATGCACTTATGCCAGCAGCGTGATTGTCTAAAATTTTTCCAATTTCATACTCATTTAGTTTTTGCGTAGAAGACCCCCAAACTCTCGAAAACAGCTCCACGCTACCGGGGGCAGCTTCAGATTCAGAGCGCTGCCCACCGAGCATCGCCAACTTGCTTACCACAGTTGGACTTCCCGCCTGAGGCTTTAAAATTAACTGAAGACCGTTTTCAAAGGAAAGCTCCTTAATTTCGGCATCTTTGTTAGCTACACTTGCTGTTGCTCTTAGCTTAATAGCTTTAAATTTCTTTGGTTTTTCTGATAGCTTGTGTTTCTGCGAAAGAGCTTTTTTGAGTTCTTTAGCAAAGATTTTTAAGTGTTTTTTAAAATACTCTGGCTCTGAAGAAATTGTACTGGATATTTTAATACGATCTGGATCTAAGTATTTTTTTGCCACTTTTCTGATGTCTTCGGGTTTCAGTTTGTAAATTTGCTTTATGTATTTCATAAAGTACTGATGATCATTTAAGTAGAAATGATAACTTCCCGCTTTTCTTGCAAGACTATCAACCGTATCAACAGAGTAAAATTCTGTAGCTGCGATATTCGTAATTGCTCTTTGCATTTCCTCTGCTGTTGGTCCCTGTAAAATAAACTGTGCAAGCTCTTCTTTGATTTTCTGAAGCGCAAGCTCTAGGTTTTGCTTTTCTAGAGAACAAGAGACTGCGAATAACCCATGGTCTTGCATGGGATAAACAAAAGAGCCTATTGAGTTCACAACTGCGGAGTCAATTCGCAAGGATTTAATTAATCTTGAAGTTTCACTCTGTCCTAAAATTGAGGCCATAACTTCTAGGGCGGCAACGTCTTTATGAACAACAGACGGTCCATGCCAAGCAAGATAAATCGAATTTTGATTAAACGGCTGCTTGGTCACTTTTATTTCGACCTTTTTGCTGGGTTTCTCTTTTATTCTTTTTACTTTTTTAAGCTTGTAATCCGTGAAGCCGCCGAAATATTTTTGCACTGATTCTTTCATTTGTGGGGACTTGAAATCACCAGCAATCACTAACGTCATATTGCGAGGAACATAGCGTTCGTTAAAATAACGAAGAATTGTTTTCGGGCTCACTTTTTTGATAACTTTTTCGTAACCAATAACCGGCCGACCGTAGGGGTGTTTTTTAAATAACATTGAAAAAAGCTGTTGTGAGCTCGCGCGACCTGGGTTGTCTTGTCCACGCTTAATCTCTTCGATGACGACTTCACGCTCGTTGTCTATTTCTTGTGGATCAAATTGGGGGTAACCCATCATTTGAGAAATGACATCTAAGGCCACATCTTTAAATTCTGACGAGATCGTCACATAAAAAACCGTTTGATCAAAAGACGTGTAGGCATTTAGCTCCCCGCCGGAAGCTTCAACATAGGATGCAATCTCACCAACCTTGAATTTATCAGTTCCTTTAAACACGAGATGCTCAATAAAGTGACTGATACCAGCCTCAGGGAGGCTCTCGTCAGCGCTACCCGTCTTTACCCACATTTGAGCTGAGATCACAGGAGACTTGTTACTTTCTATGAGAATCACAGTTAAACCGTTTTTTAGTTGAAATTTTTTTGTCATGCCTTATTTATCTCCCATGTCACTTGGTGCTTATATTCACATTCCCTATTGTCTTCAGCGTTGCACATACTGTGATTTTGCCACATATGAGCACAAAAAAATTCTGCCGCCCGCTGATTATGTGGCTCTTCTAAGAAAAGAAATTCGCTTACGCTCTTCTTTTTTTGAACCCACAGCCCTACAAACAATTTATTTTGGTGGCGGCACACCAAGCTTGCTCGAAGCTCCTCTTATTGTATCTGTTATTGAAGAATTAGAAAGTTGTGGCTTTCCCCTTGGACCTAAGGCTGAAGTGACAATCGAAATCAACCCAGCAACCATCAACGAAGAAAAGCTGGCAATCTATCTTGATGGAGGCATCAATCGTTTTAGTGTGGGCGCTCAAACTTTTGATGATTCTCTTTTAAAATCAGTAAACCGAGAACATTCAGCCAAACAAACCCTCGAAACCCTAGAGCTCCTCGCAAAAAAAGGGTTAAATTATTCCTTCGATCTGTTGTTTGCCCTCCCCGGCCAAAAACTTTCGGGACTGAAAAAGGATCTCGAAATTATTTCTTCACTCAGCGCTAGCCACATTAGCCCTTACTGCCTCACAGTCCCCTCGGGCCACCCGCTCAGCAAGGGGCGCCCGCCCGAAGAAGAGCAAGTTGAAATGTTTAATCTAATCGATCAAAGCTTAGTAAGCTCGGAGTTTGTTCAGTACGAAATTTCGAACTATGCAAAACTAGGTTTTGAGTCGCAACACAATCTGCTCTATTGGACAGACCAGCCATGGATGTCTTTTGGATTGAGCGCCCATGGTTATGCAAAACAACAAGGCCCATGGGGAACACGCTTCTGGAATTTAAATAATATTCAAGATTACACTACACAAATAGACTCTCTTACTTCAAATGGAAAAGTTATTCGCAATTCTCTTCCCGAAGCTCAGTTTGAAGAGTTAACAAAAGCTCAGTCACTTACAGACTTTTGTCATACCCATCTACGTTTGATGCGGGGTCTCGACCTTAGCGATATAGAAAACAAGTATGGACCGCTCTGTCGCCAGAAAGTCTCTGAAAGACTTCAAAGCTCACTCGATAATGGGCTCCTCGTCAAAAGAGAAAACAATCGACTCTCTCTCTCTTCCCAAGGTATTGTTTTAAGCAATTTGGTCTTAGAAAGAATACTGTTCTCAGATTCTGAAATTAATTGAATCGTTGACTTTGACATTCATAAAATAAGACGCAGATTTATTATTGGTTAAAAATTGGAGGCGAAATGTCTAATGATGAAAAAAATCCTCAAGAAAATAGCGCAAGCGAGCAAAACCCTCAAGGCACTGAGTCTTTAAAAAATTGGCAAGAGGAAGCTGAAAAATTTAAGAACGAATATCTCTATTTGCGTGCTGAGTTTGAGAACTACAAGCGTCATTCCATCAAGGAGCGTTCGGATCTCACCAAGTTTGGAGCTGAAAGGTTTATTCGCGACCTGCTTGAGGCCGTAGATAACTTTGATAGAGCCTTGTCTTTTGATGTGAACACCGAGAACTTCCAGACCTTCGTACAGGGAGTTAAGATGACCCAGACTGAAATCAGGCAAATTCTGCAAAAGCACGGGGTCACTGAAGTTGCTTCAGACAAAACAGCCTTTGATCCTGCTGTACACGAAGCCCTCGGAAGCGAGCCTTCTAGTGAGGTAGAGGCAGGTTATATTTTGCGTACCTTCAAAAAAGCCTATAAGCTTCATGATAAGCTTATTCGTCCTGCACAAGTCGTGGTAGCAAGCAAACCGCAGGCATAATTCTAAGGAGAGAGTTTTGTCTAAAAAGGATTTTTATAGCATTTTAGGCGTAAGTCGCTCTGCCTCAGAGGATGAGATCAAGAAGGCTTATCGTAAACTTGCCATGCAGTACCACCCTGATAAAAATCCTGGGAACAAGACTGCCGAAGAGAAGTTTAAAGAAATCACCGAAGCTTACGAAACTCTCTCTGATCCTAAAAAAAGGGATCTCTACAATCAATTTGGCCATGCCGGTTCTAATCCTGGATTTGGAGGCGGCAATCCTTTTGGTGGAGGCGGAAACTACTCTTCACAGAATGATTCCTTTCAAGATATTTTTGGCGACGTCTTTTCTGACTTCTTCGCTGGCAGAGCGGGATCACAGAGTGGTGGCTTCCGACAGAAGCGCCCGAAAAAAGGTGCAGACCTTCGTTACACTTTAAATATTTCATTTGAAGAATCCGCTCTTGGCTGTGAAAAACTTATTTCTTTTGTTCGACGCCGAGGAAGCAAAGATGACTCTGCCAAGCTCTCCGTCAATGTTCCCGCTGGCGTAAAAAACTCTCAGCGCTTAAAACTTAGCGGCGAGGGAGACCAAGAGTCGGGACAAAGCCAACCAGGTGATTTGTACGTTATTATTAATGTTCAAGATCATTCTTTGTTTAAGCGCGAAGAGTACGACATTCTTTTAGATCTTCCCGTAAGTTACGTTGATGCTATTCTTGGAACTGAAGTCGAAGTTCCAACCATAACTGGAAAAGCTCTCATTAAAATTCCTCCAGGGACCCATACTGGACAAATTTTCAGGCTTAAAGGCAAAGGCTTCCCAAAAGTTGTTGGTGCCGGCTCTGGTGATATGTTGGTTAATGTTTTAGTAGACACCCCAGATAAGCTTTCTAGTAAAAGTAAAGACCTCTTAGAACAATTAAAAAAAGAGGGTGTAGAAACTCCACTCGTAAAGCAATTTAAAGAAAAAGTAAGTCAACTCTTAAGGACGAGAAAATGAATAGAAAATTTCTAGTATTGGTTTTACTTCCTATTGTTATTTCAAGTTGTACCACTAAAAGTAATCGGCCCGAGCTCAACAAAAGACATAGCCAGACAACTCCCTCTCGCAGCTCGCAACAGCCAGTCTCACAACCGCCCGCACAATCGGTCACTTCAACATCTCCCAGTGGCTCCTCTTCTACAACTCTCGTTCAAGTGAGCAACACACCACAGGCGCCCGGAATTGTTGAGGCAAAGGTGACGGCGCCCGAAACGGATGTTCTCAATCAAATTCAACAAGCAGAAAAGGACGGTCAGTGGTTAAGTGCGGTTTTAAACTATGAGAAACTTGCAACAATGGCAGTTTCTCCTCAAGACCAAGCTCTTTATAGAATTAAGGCACAAGTGCTGGTTGATAATAAGCTGACGCCATCTGAGCTGGAGCAGTTGTCTAACAACTCAAGCGTGGGGACGTTGCGCGCTCATGCCCTACTAAGGCTTGGCATCTTGGCATTTAATAATAAAAATTTCGAAAGGGCAGAGGCGCTACTCAAGTCGACGCAAGACCTTCTCCCTGGCTCTGAGCTGGCTTATCAGGCCGACACTTACCTGTCTACTTTAAAAGCAAGTCGGGTTGTCTCGCCCACCAGCATCGGTGTTGTTCTACCCTTAACAGGTAGGTCGGCCGTTATTGGACAACGAACTTTGCGTGGTATCGAGATGGGTTTGGGCATTGGCCTGCCCAATAATAGCTTTCGTTTGGTTATCGCAGACTCTGAAGGTGACATAGATAAGGCGCGCGCTGGGGCAGAAAAATTAATTCGCGAAGACAACGTCATCGCCCTCATCGGGGATGTTTTAAGCAAGACAAGTCCTGCCGTAGCTTCTGTCGCACAAGAGTTTGGTGTGCCTTTAATAAATCTTTCTCAGCGCGAGAATATTACTGACTCTGGCGAATATATTTTTAGAAATGCCTTAACCGCAGAAATGCAAATTCATTACTTGGTGCGAACAGCGATTCAAGACCTAGGAATGAAACGTTTTGCTGTCATGTTTCCTAATTCTTCTTACGGTGTCGAATATTCTAATTTGTTCTGGGATTATGTTTCTGCTTACGGTGGAAAAATCGTGGCGGCTCAGCCCTATGCGCCCACTGAAAAAGATTTTCGCTTTCCAGTACAAAGACTCTTAAGCATCTATTATGGAGAGGCTCGCAAAGAGGAGCTTAGTTACAATCTTGCCGAACTTAAAAAGTTAGAAAAAAATGCCAAGAAATCCGTGCGCAGCTCAACAAATCAAAACATGCTAAAGCCAATTACTGATTTTGATGCTGTGTTTGTTGCCGATGGCTTACAGCAGCTTGGTATTATTTCTTCTCTGTTTGCCTACTACGACGTGAATAAGATGTATTTTTTAGGCACAAATATCTGGAATAATTCTAGCCTACCAAAGCGGCTTTCCACTTTTACAGATGGAGCAATTTTTACCGACTCTTATCAAACCCAATTTAACGGAACAGATCGTTACAAGTTCGTTGTTGATTATCGTGGGCTCTACAACGAAGAGCCCGGCCTATTTGAGATCCAAGGGTACGACACCGGCCTTCTGTTGCGTCAGTTTATTGTGGAAGGTGCGCAAAGCCGGCAGTCCTTGCGCAACCGCCTGAGTAGCTTTCAGAGAGTTCCTGGATCTATTGGATTCTTAAGCTCCCATAACTCTCGAGAAATTCAACGCCCCCTTACTGCATTTACCGTGAAAAAGGGTGAAATTATTCCTTTAAAAATTCAAAAATAGCATTAACCGACCTCCCTACTCAGGGCGTCTAAAGGCCAATGCTAGGCAGCGTTGGCCTAGAGAATAGTCTAAGAAGGAGGGGTCTATGTCTATTCACGGATTGTCTGAAGAAGTCGTTAGAGAGTGTCGTTTTAAACTCATTGAGCTCAAGCAAGATTTATTAAATCGAGTGCGCCATGCTCAAAACGAATTTGTTTCTCACGAAAAGACAGGCGATGAAGTAGACCTCACTGTAGCCCAACTCGAAGAACATCATTTTCTTATCAATCAAGCGAGACTTCGCCATATGCTACTCGAAATCGAAAGCGCATTGAGTCGAATCGAGCAAGGAACTTTTGGCATCTGTGAAGAGACAGAAGAGCCTATAGAGCCAGATCGATTGTTAACGATTCCATGGACTCGCCTTAGCATAGAGGGTGCAGAAATTCGTGAAGCAATGAATCGAAGATATGCGCGTTAATTAATCACGCACTGCTTTTTTAGTGACACTATCCTATTCCCTCGTTACTTCAGGTCCACGGACGGATGATCATCACAACGGGGGGAAGGATGAGCATAACCGCGCTCTCAGAAACAGAATTAAGTTCTTTAAAGGAATCGTTACTTTTTCAAAAAAGTTCGATCCTGAATAAGAGCCATGAGTTTAAAAGTGAACAGGCCAACAGTTCATTAATATCAGATGAAGTTGAATTAGCTTCTCACGATTTGGCTACCAATATTTCTATTCATTTACACGAAAGAGATCGTCAAGCTCTCTATCAAATTGAAAGAGCTTTGGGAAAAATCAGCGAAGGCATCTACGGTCAATGTGAATGCTGTGGCGAACTTATTTCTCCACGCAGACTTCAGGCTAGACCTTTTACTTCTCTCTGCATTGAATGCATGGAAGAACAAGAAGATAGTCGAGGGCCAGTCCAATAATTTTCATTTTATCTCAGGGACTGAGTCTTTCTGACATGGATGTCAGTCTAATTTTTTTAAAATAATTTAAGCAATCTGTATAGCTCACCGAGAAGTTGTTACCACAATTTTTACCCGCACTTCGCGGAGGAGCTGTATGAGTTTTGACGATAAAGTTCTAGACATACCACAAACACTACCCATGCTTCCAGTTCGTGATCTTGTAGTATTTCCCTACATGATCATTCCTCTTTACGTGGGCAGAGATGTTTCAATACGCTCTGTTGAAGAAGCATTATCTAAAAACCGTCTTATCTTTTTAGCTTCTCAAAAAGACATTGGCGAAGAGAGTCCAACTCCAGATTCAATCTACTCAGTTGGAACTGTGGCGATGATCATGAGAATGAAAAAACTTTCTGATGGTCGTGTGAAAATCTTAATTCAAGGTGTAAGCCGAGCTAAGGTCACACAGTATACAAAAACTAATCCTAGCTTTGAAGTTGCGATTGAGAAGATTGAAGAGTCTCCTCTTGCTGCTCCTTCTACTGAGGCAGAGGCTTTAATCAGAACTGCAAAAGAAAATATCGAGCGTATCATCGCGCTTGGTCGCCCTTTAACTCCAGATATTCTTTTGGTCTTAGATGACGTCAACGAGCCAGGTAAAGCGGCAGACCTTATCGCTAGTAATTTAGGGATTAAAATTCAAGACTCACAACAAGTTCTTGAAACACAAAATCAACTTGAGCGCTTAAAGTTAGTAAATCAAATTCTAACTTCTGAGCTAGAAGTTATGCAGGCTCAACAGAAGCTTCGTGGCAACAAGCAAGAAGATCTTAATAAGTCTCAAAGAGAATATTTCTTGCGTGAACAGATGAAGGCTATAAAGAATGAGCTTGGCGAAGGCGATTCTAAATCAGAAGAAATGGAAGAGCTTCGCGAAAAGGTCATCAATGCTGGCATGCCTCCACAAGTTGAAACTGAGGCCCTTAAGCAGCTGGGCCGACTTGAGAGAATGCATCCAGACGCTTCAGAAGCGACAATGGTGAGAACATATCTAGACTGGATGGTTGATCTACCATGGAGCAAAAAAACTGAAGATATTTTAGACCTTAAACATGCTAAAGAAGTTCTTGATGATGATCACTATGACTTACAAAAAGTAAAAGATCGTATCTTAGAGTTTTTAGCGGTTCGTCAGCTAAAACAAAACATGAAGGGACCAATCTTGTGTTTTGGTGGCCCTCCAGGTGTTGGTAAAACATCTCTCGGCCGCTCTATTGCTAAGGCCATGGGCCGTGAGTACTTCCGTATCGCTCTTGGTGGTGTTAAAGATGAGGCCGAAATCAGAGGTCATCGTCGCACCTACGTCGGAGCTATGCCAGGAAAAGTAATCCAGGCCATGCGACAAGCTAAAACAAATAACCCAGTTATCGTTTTAGATGAAATTGACAAGTTAGGCTCAGACTTTAGAGGAGATCCATCAGCAGCAATGCTTGAGGTTTTGGATCCAGAACAAAATGCAACATTTAGAGATAACTATCTTAACGTTGATTTTGATCTCTCTAATGTACTCTTTATTGCTACGGCCAACGTTCTCGAAAATATTCCTGCAGCACTTAGAGATCGTATGGAAATCATCAACATTCCTGGTTACACAGAGAATGACAAACTGTTGATTACTAAAAAACATCTTATCAATCGTCAGATTGAAGCAAATGGAATTACTAACGAAAACATTAGCTTTACTGACGAAGGAATTAAATTCTTGATTGGTGGCTATACTCGCGAAGCTGGACTACGTAACCTCGAAAGAGAAGTGGGCTCAGTATGTCGTAAAGTTGCTAAGATGGTGGTAATGAAAGAAGCTACTTTTGTCGAAGTAACACCTTCAACAATCCCTGAGTTATTAGGTCCTCCGCGTTTCTTACGTGATGACAAACTCAATGACTCTCAGGTTGGCGTGGTGCAAGGACTCGCCTGGACGCAGGCTGGTGGTGAAGTTTTAATGATCGAAGCTCTAAAAATGAAGGGTAAAGGGCACCTACAGCTTACAGGTCAGCTTGGTGACGTGATGAAAGAATCTGCACAAGCAGCTATGAGTTATGCCCGCGCTCACATGGAAGAGCTTAACATTCCAGAAGATTTCTCTGAAAAGTTTGATGTTCACGTACACTTGCCAGCGGGTGCAATTCCAAAAGATGGGCCTTCTGCAGGTATTACGCTCACAACAGCACTTGTCAGCTTAATGACAGACACTCCTGTTCGTCATGATATCGCAATGACGGGCGAAGTAACTCTTCAGGGTCGTGTGTTGCCAGTGGGTGGAATTCGTGAAAAGTGTCTTGCGGCTCTCAACCAGGGCATCACAAATGTGATCATCCCAATTGCGAACCAAAAAGATCTCGCTGATATTCCAAAACAATTTAAAGATCAGATGAACTTTATCCTTGCAGAGAACTTAGATGAAGTATTTGCAGTGGTTTTTGAAAAGTCCGATCGAGTTGCCAACAAAAAAGCTCCAGGCAAAAAAGAGGCAAAAAAATCAAAGCCTCTCGCTGCCTAAACGTCGCCCCTCCTTAAAAAACAAAAACCTCATACTTTACGGTATGAGGTTTTTTGTTTAGAAGACTTCGGAACACATGGAAATACTACTGCTTGAAACCCTTTAGTCTCTCATTCTCTGACTCAAGGACTCGCACCAAAGTTTTTAGGTCTGCCACTTCTTCTTTGAGATGAAGGATTTGCTCCTCTTTCTCTTGAAGAATTTGGGTATAAGCTCTCTTCAGTTCATGAAGTAACTTATTTGCAGCCGTCAAAATAGGCTCCTCCTTAGGAGTTTTTTGTTGAATCTCTACTTCAGATATCGCTGGAATCTCGTGCCGTGAAGTCAATTCGCTGTTCAGGGAGGGGCGATGTCCTTTTTGGCTCGAGAGGTCCATCGGCTCGTCCATTATGAGGTATTTACCATCATCAAAACGGAACCTGATATCCTCAGTTTTAATTCGACGCCGTAAAGTGGATACACTCACTTTGTACTTCATTGAGTAATCAGCTAAGGGCAACCAACTTTCTTGCGTCATTTCTCTCCTACCAAATGGTTAGTCAGGTGGTGACTAGACTATTTGCTTACTCAAAACCATATCACAGCTCAGTGATCTGTCAAAAATTTTACCTAGAACTCGACCAAGAGCTGGTTAGTCATTGCCTACTCACTAGACCTTAGTATGATAACCCTATGAGACTTCGAGAGAAAAAGAAAATCTCCTTGGTATTAAGTGGTGGCGGGATTAAAGCTGCAGCATTCCATATTGGTGCCTGTTTGGCCCTTCAGGAAAAGGGTTTTCGCTTTGCTGGTGGAACTCCAGACCTGGTTAGTCAGCGCTATCCAGACTCATTGCCCTTAACGATACGGCAGTATGTGGGCTCAAGCGCTGGGGCCTTTGTCGCTTCTATCTTAGCCTCGGGTTATCCTGTTGAAAGCCTAATTAATGCCTTTGAGCTTGGCTTTGGCGATAGGGCAAGATTTGAAACCACTGACTCTGAGTATTTAAAGCCCCTAAAATATAGAAACATTTTTAATCTTAACTCCAATGGTTTGTTGCGCTTTTTGCCTGATATCTTGCTTAAGAAGTCTCTCGTGCAAGGCGGTTTAGAGGCCATGCTAAAAAATGGCGTTAAAATCAACGGGCTGTTTTCAACCAAAGCCCTAGAGCAATACTTGCGAAAAGATGCTCTCGTTCATAATGAGTTCTCACGCTTAGGAGTTGAGCTCTACATCATTGCTACCCAATTAAATCATACGCGCAAAGCCATCTTCGGCAACTTTGACGAGCCCAGCAAAAATGCCAAATTCAAACTGATCAACTACGCAACCATTAGTGAAGCCGTGGCTTGTTCAACGGCACTGCCGCCCGTTTTTTCCCCTTATGGAATTCCCAATATGAAGGGAAAAGAGATCTTTTATTATGATGGAGAGATTAGAGATACACTTTCGACCCATGTTGCTTCAGACAATGGCGCTGATCTTGTTATTGCTAGCTACTCTATTCAGCCCTATCACTACTCAAAAAAAATGGGTTCGCTTCATGAGTATGGCATCCCTGTGATTTTAAATCAGGCCCTTTACCAAGTAATACAGCAGAAAATTGTTCGGCACATTGAACATAGAAATGAAATTAAAAGCATCTACCAAGCTATCGAAGCAGAGCTAAAAAGAGCCAGTGTAGATCCGCAATTGCGCAAACAAGTGCTTGAACATATTGAACGCCGAGCTCACTTCAGACCAGAAGTAGATCATATTTATATCTCTCCCCGCCCGCAAGATTACGAAATGTTCTTTGTTGATCACTTTAGCTTGAATCCAAAGATTCTTGAGAGAATTGTAAAGATTGGTTTTAAATCAACTCTTAGCGCTCTTCGTGGTTATGAAATATAAAAAGCCCACTGAAAAAATCCCAGTGGGCTTTGAAATTAAGCTAATTTTTTAAGCTATTAAATAAGGCTCTTTTCCACTGCAGAGAAAAGAGGTCCCGAAACAAGCCCCAGAACAATAATCAACAAAGCAGCAACGACCGCCGTAATCATTGAAGCATTAAGTGAATGAGGCGCAACATCAGCATCACCCTCTTTCATATACATGACAACAATCGGTCTTAAGTAATAATAAACACCGATAACAGAGCTGATCATACCCCAAACCGCAAGCCAAATAAGGCCCTCTCCGATGGCAGCATTAAATAAATAAAACTTACCAAAGAATCCAAGCGTTGGAGGAATGCCGGCCATAGATAACAAGAAAACTGTTAAGCTTAGTGCTAAAATTGGTCTGCGACTAGCAAGACCTGCTAAACTATCGACAGTCACTGTGCTGTTCTCAGTGCGCTCAAGCATGTGAATAACTGCAAACGCACCAATAGTCATGATGGCATAACTGAACAAATAGAATATAACACCACTGGCTCCTAATGAACCATCTACTGCGACTCCGGCAGTGATAACGCCAACCAATATATAACCTGAGTGTGAAATTGAAGAATATGCCAAAACGCGCTTTAAGTTGTTCTGAATGATGGCTGCCGCATTACCAACAATCATGGTGATAACTGCTAACCACTGTAAGAAATCAAATAGTGCTTCTGAGCTCATTAAGGATTTTGTTGCAATAATTCTCAAGAATGCAGCAAAAGAAACAGCCTTAACCGCTGTTGCCATGAAAGCCGTGTGAGGCGTTGGTGCTCCTTGATAAACATCTGGAGTCCACGCATGAAAAGGCGCAATAGAAACCTTAAAGCAAAAACCAATAATTAAGAGAGTCATGCCCACGATGAAAAGTCGGCTTGAAGTCATGAGTTCAGAAGTTCTCGTGATGAACTCTAAAATATTTGTTGTTCCTGCAGTTCCAAAAATAAAAGAGACTCCATATAGGAATATCGCAGAAGCAAAAGATCCTAAAATGAAGTATTTAATTGCAGATTCCTTGGAGAGCTTATCTTCATGGCTCATGCCAATCATCAAATAAAGAGGAAGAGACATCATCTCAAGACCGATAAATACAGTGAGCAAGTCTACTGCAGAGACTAAGATTAACATCCCCAATACTGATGACAGAGTTAAAAACGTTAACTCAGAAAACTGGCGGCCAGAGGTGGCTGGGTTTTCATACATTAATACGAGGGCTGCGCCAGCAGAAGCCAAGGCAATTGAGCCTAACCACAAACCTACGCCATCAAAAACCAATGAGTCGTTAAAGGCTGTCTGCCCTGCTCCGCCAAATATGATGAGCAGGCCCAGAGATACTAATATAGCAATCAATCCCTGAGTTAGAGTCGCAAAAGCCGGCTGTTCCTTGTTGCCTCTCAAAACCTTAATGGTGATTGGCAGCAAGCTCAAAAGAAAGAGTGCAATCATGGGAGAAATTAAAAGAATGTCTGAAAGTCCAATCATGGGTTTCATTAGTTACCTCCCTGCGCTTGCATGTAGGGCTGTTCGGTTTCGTTGATACTTAAATTATAAGTCATACGGTTTTTAACCAAATGATCAATGCTGGCTTTTGAATAGTTCAAGAAGAAGCTAGGGAACAAGCCCATCCAGAAAATCATAATAACCATGGGAACTAAAACTGCAATCTCGCGAGGTGAAAGATCTTTGAGTGGATGGTGTTCATCTCTTACAAGCTCACCCTTTTCGCCAAAGAATACGCGTTTAAACATCCAAAGCATGTAAACAGCACCAAGAACCACGCCAGAAACTGCAACGTATGCAAATCCAGGAGATGCCTCAAAAGTACCTAAAAGAATTAAAAACTCTCCAACAAAACCATTCGTCATCGGAACAGCAATGGATGAAAGAGTAACGATGAAGAAGAAAATCGTAAAGATCGGCAAGGCACTTGCTAGACCGCCATATTTTGAAATTTCACGGCTGTGTGTTCTTTCGTAGATCATACCAATTAGAATGAACAGAGCGCCGGTAGAGATACCGTGGTTAAGCATCTGGTAAAGACCACCCGTCATACCATAAACGTTAAAAGCAAATAGACCTAAGAGTATGTAACCCATATGAGATACAGAAGAGTACGCCACAAGCTTTTTAATGTCAGGTTGAACCATGGCCACAAGAGCGCCGTAAACAATACCGATCGCAGCGATTAACAAGAACAACCAAGCCCAATGTTGTGATGCCTCTGGAAAGAGAGGAATTACCCATCTCATAAAACCATAAGTTCCCATCTTCAACATCACACCAGCAAGAATTACAGAGCCTGGAGTTGGGGCCTCAACGTGGGCATCAGGAAGCCACGTGTGCACCGGAAATGCCGGTACCTTGATTGCAAAAGCCAAAGCAAATGCAAAAAACAACAGGGTTTGTAAAGAAAAGAACTCTCCGCCAACAAATGGAATTTTTAATTTATAAAAATCTAATAAGTTTGCAGACATCTGTCCTGTTGCTTCTTGTGTAAGGTACATCATGTAAATGATTGCAACCAACATGAGTACCGAGCCTGCCATGGTGTAGATAAAGAACTTAACTGTCGCATAAATACGACGAGCACCGCCCCAGATCCCAACCATGAAATACATTGGAACCAGAGAAAGCTCCCAGAACACATAGAAGAAAATAGCATCAATAGCTAAGAAAGTCCCGAGCATTGCTGTCTGAAGAACAAACAGAGCCGCATGAAAACCTTTTCTCTTTTGATCGATAGAATTCCAACTCGCTAAAATAATAATAGGAGTTAAGAATGTCGTTAGAATAACTAACCACAATGAAATCCCATCAATTCCTAAGAAATATTGGATTCCAAAGCGCTCAATCCACATGTGCTTTTCGACCATTTGAAGGCCAGCGCTTGCTGGATTAAACTGCTGAAGAACATTTAAGCTGAGCGCAAACTCTACCAAAGAAAAGCCTAGAGCTACTTGTCGTAGCGAAGACTCCTTCGGCCAAATAGCAACTAGCAGTGCAAAAAGTAGTGGTAAAAATACCAGTGTACTAAGAATCATCGTCTACCTCATCAACACAAATGAAAGGATGGCCACTAAACCCAGCGAAACATACATGGCATACTGTTGCATGTTGCCGTTTTGAAGAGAGCGAACAAACGAGCCCATGCCCTTTGCTAAGTCTCCCGCAAGATAAGTGATTTTATCGATAAAATTAACATCGATGTAATACCAAAGATTTTTTGAGAAGCTTACAAGTGGATTAATAATGGATCCAAAATAAAGCTCATCGACTAAGTATTTGTTATTTACAAGCTCATATACTGGGCGGATTGAGTTTGCAATTTTCTCAGGAGCTTCTGGCTTCTTCACATAGAAAGTGTAGGCCACAAAGGCAGATATAGATGCAAGACCCACTGAGATTCCCATTAAGATCCATTCTGTAGTCACATCGAATGGTGCCATCTCAAATTGTTTAAGCGCTGGTTGTAACCACTCTGCCCACACATTGTGAGGATGTCCTGGTAGGATGGCTCCGATAACATGAGGAATACCAATCCAGCCACCAATAACAGAAAGAATAGCTAGAACAATCAAAGGAACAGACATGATCGCCGGTGACTCATGTGGATGGATATCCTTAGGAACGCGGCTCTTGCCCCAGAAAGTTAAGGCCATCAAACGAGTCATATAGAATGCAGTTAAAGTAGCGCCGATTGCGCCCGCAACCCAATAAAGTGGGTGACCAAATGGAGAGTGGAATGCCATTGCCAAGATTTCATCTTTTGAGAAAAACCCAGAGAACGGGGGCATACCAATAATCGCCAACCAACCCAAAAAGAAAGTAATATGTGTGATAGGCATATACTTTTTAAGTCCACCCATTTTGCGAATATCTTGTTCCTCATGCATGGCATGAATAACACTACCAGAACCCAAGAACATTAACGCTTTAAAGAATGCGTGAGTCATAAGGTGGAACATGGCTGCACCAAAAGCGCCAACACCAGCCGCTAAGAACATGTAGCCAAGCTGTGAAACTGTTGAGTAGGCCAAAACTTTCTTGATGTCCCATTGTGTAAGACCAATTGTCGCAGCTAAAACTGCCGTTGCAGCACCGATGATTGCGATAACCATCATAGTATTTGGAGCTGCTAAGAAAACTGCGTTTAGACGCACGATCATGTAGACACCGGCCGTTACCATTGTCGCCGCGTGGATTAGCGCAGACACCGGAGTTGGGCCCGCCATGGCGTCAGGAAGCCAAACATATAATGGAATCTGAGCTGACTTACCAGTGGCACCAATAAATAAGAACAACGTTCCTAGGGTTGCCGCCCCTAACCAAGAAGCTTCTGCAACTGTTGGCGCTAAAGCATTAAGCTCAGCAAAATTAACGGTACCAAAAGAAATGAAAAGAATAAACATTCCAAGCAAGAAGGCTGCGTCTCCCACGCGATTTGTGATAAACGCCTTCATTCCAGCTGCGGCCTTTTGTTTATCAGTAAACCAGAAGCCGATAAGAAGATAAGAACAAAGACCTACGCCTTCCCAGCCCACAAACATTGTTAGCAAGCTATCGCCAAGCACGAGGATCAACATGTTAAAAACGAACAAGTTTAAGTAAGCAAAATACTTTGTTACACCTTTATCGTGGTGCATGTATCCGATTGAGAACAAATGAATCAAGGATCCAACGCCTGTGATTATAAGAATCATGATTGCGCTGATTTGATCGACAACAAACGCTGCTTCAACCTTAAACTTATCAACTACAATCCAATCAAAGAAGCTAACTGCAATTCGTCGCGCCTCTGGCGGCATCGCAATAAGCTCTGTCACGAGCATGATTGCAGAAACAAAGGAAACTACCATTGCAGAGGTTGCAATACCCCCAGCAAGGTTGGCATTTTGACTTCTAAAACGAAGGCCGTTTAATAAAAATCCAACAAGAGGTGCGGCTAATAAAATCGCCATTAAAGTTTGAGTCATGATGTTTACCCCTTAAGATGCTCAAAAAAGCGAATGTTAATTTCTCTAAAGCGCTTAAATATGGCTACAGCAATCGCCAGACCCACAGCCGCCTCGGCAGCAGCAATTGTCATAACGAAAAACACCATTATATGACCATCTAATAAGCCCAAGAATTTGCTAAATGCGATGAGTGTTAAGTTAACAGAGTTCAACATCAACTCGATGGACATCATGATAACCAAGACGTTTCTTCTTAAAAGAACTCCCGCCATACCCAAGATGAACAATAAGGCAGCAAGAACCAAATAATGGTTCAAGCCGATTTCATTAATAAAAGACGTATTAATCATGAGTTCCACCCTTGCTGCGAGAAAGTGATACAGCACCAACTGCAATCACTAACAACAAAATTCCGAGCGCTTCAAAACCAAAAACATAGTCTGTAAATAGAAGTTTTCCGATAGCCTTAGTTGAGTCTGCTGTATTGGTAACTGCATTTTCGGTGGGCGCCGGCACCTTTAAAAGCCCTGTTGAAAGCACTACGGCGCTAACAACCAACCCAGAAAACACACCAATAGATGCAATCTTAAGACCTCCAGTAAACTTGCCTTTGCTGAAGGCCTTGAGATCATCTTTAAGATCAAACAACATCAGCACCATGACAAATAGAACCATGACGGCGCCAGCATAAACGATGAGTTGCACGCCAGCGATAAAGTAGGCATTCAAAGTTACAAATAAGGCTGCAATACCAACCATTGTCATCGCCAATGAAAGCGCAGAGTAGATTGGGTTTTTAAACAAAATCACCAAAAGACCGCTGCCCAAAACAATGAACGAGAGGAACCAAAATAGAAAAGAATCTGCTGTCACAAAAACCCCTTATGCTGCGGCCAAATAGACCATGATGGCAGTTAAGACCGTGTTGAATAGCGCCCACGGCAACATTGTTTTCCAACCCAAATCCATTAGCTGATCGTATCTAAAGCGCGGAAGAGTCCATCTAACCCAAATGAAGATCCACAAGAAGAGCGCAAATTTAATATTAAACGCCATGAAGTGAACAAGAGAAGTTATTGCGCTTGCTCCAGTTGCTGTGCTGGCAACCGTCTGTGCCCAGGCTGCAACTTCTTGGTAGCTCACAAATGGGATATTATAGCCACCAAAGAAAAAGATTGTTGCCAAGCCAGAAGCGATCATCATGTGAGCATACTCACCAATGAAAAACATGTTGAATTTAAATCCGCCATACTCTGTGTGGAATCCAGCTACTAGCTCAGACTCACCTTCGGCTAAGTCAAATGGCAAACGATTTGATTCGGCAAATGTTGCAGAAAAGAACAACAAGAACCCGAGGGGCTGATAGAAGATTCCCCAGTTGGGCAACCAAGAAGCAGAAATTGTATGTCCCAACATTTGGAAATTAAGAGTTCCGGTTTGTTGAGTGATCATTTCTGTTAGATTAAATGTTCCGTAGAGCAAAATAATACCAACGATTGAAAGGCCCAAAGGAAGCTCGTAAGAAATAATTTGTGCAGAGGCGCGCATCGCCCCCATTAGAGAGAACTTACTGCCCGAGCCAAAGCCCGCCATCAAGATAGTATAAGCCGCTAGTGAGCTTACACCCAAAATGAAGACGATACCGACGTTGATTTCATAACCCTGAAATAAAAAGGTATAGGGTCCCCACGTGCGTCCAAACATCTCGAAGGCATCAACGGCGATTGGTAAAGACAATGGAATTGCCGCAAAACCAACAGCACCTGGAATCAAAGCTGAAATCGGAGCAAAATAATAAAGAAACTTTTTTGCCTTTGCAGGAACGAATTCTTCTTTGGTTAAAAACTTAACGGCATCAGCAAGAAGCTGCGTGAGCCCTAATGGACCAACACGATTTGGACCAAAGCGGTTTTGAATAAAACCTGAGCCGCGTCGTTCAAGCCAAACGAGTATGGGTACAGATTGAACAATCAATAAAAAAATGAGGACCAATTTTACCGCGTTGACGGTTATTTCAAAAATATCATTTCCCATGTGCTTAATCCCACTCTAGTGCTTTGGATTTAACTTCCCAAAACAGTCCATACAAAAAGATTGCGATAAATACTAACATCGCCACAAGCGCGTAAAGCCCAGTGCCGTCAGCAATGAACTCCCTAAACGAAGTCGCCCATGGGTACATAAAAATAATTTCGATATCAAACAGGATGAAAAGAATTGCCGTGAGATAAAACTTCACTGAAATCTTTGTATCCTTCTTTTCTAGCTCTGGAATTCCGCACTCGTAGATTTCCATTTTTACTGGGTTTGGATCTCTTATGCGACCCAGCTTGCTGGCGATAAAGACCATCACGATGCCGAATATCAAGATGAATATACTTATAAAAATGACTCCGCCGAGTGGCACAAAGTCCTCCTGTTTTACAAAGTTGTTTTCAGTTTGTTTGCAACTTTACTGTTATATCTGTGTAGCGTCTAAAATCCAAGAAATATGAATGGAAACAAAGCGATAGATTTGGCAATATGGGTCCCATGATTATCGAACCCCTTCATCTTCGCCTAGATTCTTTGTTAGATAATGCCTTGCTGTCGAAAGGCAAAGAGCTGCAAATCCACGGTACGAGCTCCCCGCTTCTAATTGCACTTCTTCTTGCTTATGGAAACAATAAGAATATTAAAAGCTTGCCGCATGTTATCATCTGTTCGGGTTTGCCAGAGGCGCAGCGACTCAAACAGCTCATCTATTTCTTTGACCCACAGCGCAAGGTGTTTCTGTTAGAGTCCTTTGATGTTGGACCCTACTCAGGTCTTTACCCAAAAGAAACTCTTGCGGCACATCGAGCTGGATTTTTACAGCATGCGCTGGAAGCGGGGCCTTTAGATATCTTTATTTGCCCAGTAGAGGGGCTTCTCCAGAAAACAATTCCCTACTCCCTATTTAAAAAACATTCTCGTGTTTTTCACGTGGGCGATGAGCTGCCAAGTGATCTCAACAACTTTCTTTTTGAATTGGGTTATCGCGCTTCTCCACTTGTCGAAGACATCGGCCACTATTCTATTCGCGGTGGAATCGTGGATATTTATTCACCCTATTATGAACAACCTTTGCGCATTGAGCTTTTTGGGGATCAGATTGAGAGTATTCGCTTTTTCAGCACAGCAGATCAACGCAGCCAGCATGAAGTCAAAAAGTTCTACCTCACTCCCGCAAAAGAATATTTGTTTCACGATGAATACCATGAAAAGTTTTTGGCTCGCTTTAAGTCTTCGCTGTCGTCGCGAAAAATTGCTTCTCCCGAAGCCGATGAGCTCATCCGAGCATTGGTATTAAAACAAGATTTCCCTGGAATTGATTTTGTCTTTCATCAATGTTTTACAGAGACATCTTCAGTGTTGGATTATTTTTCTTCTGAAAGTGTGTTTTGGTATCTAGATCCTCTAGAAATCCTACGCACAGCAGACGAATTTATTTCTTCGCAAAAAAGTGAATTTCAGGCGGCAAAAGAGCAAATCATCTGCCCTGACCTTGAAAGCATTTATCAGCGATATGATGAGTTGCGCTTTCCTAAAGAATCTCTTCATCTTTCATTTTCTAATCTTGTTTATTTGGATGAAGAAAATGCATCAAATAAAACTCTAGAATACAAAACATTTTCACCAACAGAGCTGCAAAGCACACTTCAACAACATCCGTTTGGTGAGGCGCTTTGGCTCAAGCTAGTGCACGATAAAATTTCTGACCTCAGAAATAACGAATATCGGGTTTTTATATTTGCAAAGAATAGAACCTCCGCGGAGCGGTTAAAACTCTTATTAGATAAATCAGGCCTTCGCGTGTCCCTAGAAGATGGACAAAGTCTTTTGTGGGACGAGTGGGAGTCGACGCAGGCGCGAGATTCTTCTTTAGTCCATATAATTGTTCGAGGACTTTCAGAAAGTTTACGTTTGCCCGAGGAAAGGCTCCTTTTTCTTAGAGATGATGACTTCTTTGGCAAGAAAGCTCGTCACTCTTCTTCTGCTGCTGAAGACTTTCAAAAGAATGCCAAACGCCTCAGCTTTGGCGATCTCAAAGTTGGTGACTATGTTGTGCACGTTAAGCATGGCATTGGAACTTATGAAGGCTTGCGCCTGATGTCCATTGGCGGAGTGGAAAGCGAATATATTCAGGTTGCATACAAAGATAAAGACAAGCTGTACTTACCAGTATACCGCGTAGGTCAGTTGCAAAAATATGCTGGCGCAACTGCAAGCATCATTCTCGACAAGCTTGGCGGGAGTGGTTGGGAAAAAACCACTGCGAAAGTTAAAAAGCACCTCAAAGATATTGCCTCTGAGCTGATTCAGCTCTACGCCAAAAGAGCTGAAATAAAAAGAACTCCTCTGACTTGGGACGAGTCTGATGTCATAAAATTTGAAAATAATTTTCCTTTCGAAGAAACCGAAGATCAGCTAAGGGCTTTGCGTGATATCACCAGAGATTTTCAAAGAGAGCAGCCCATGGATCGGTTGGTTTGTGGTGATGTTGGTTTTGGAAAAACAGAAGTCGCCATGCGAGCAGCTTTTTTGGCCATTGAGGCCGGCAAGCAAGTAGCTGTCTTGGCGCCGACAACGGTTCTAACCTTTCAGCATTTCGAAACTTTTAAAAAACGTTTTGCTGGTTGGCCCATAGGAATTCGTGTGCTGAATCGTTTTGTATCAACAGCTGATGTTAAAAAATGTCTTCAAGAACTAAAAGATGGAAAAGTAGACTTAGTTATTGGCACACATAAACTTCTTGCTTCCAATATTGAGTATAAAAATCTTGGATTACTAGTAATTGATGAAGAGCAGAAGTTCGGAGTCACACATAAAGAGAAAATTAAAAAGCTTAAGGTAAACGTTGACACTTTAACCCTTTCAGCGACGCCAATTCCTCGTACTTTAAATATGTCTTTGGTGGGAATTCGAGATCTGTCGATTATTAACACGGCCCCTGTAGATCGACTGCCCACCAGAACTTTTATTACTAAATTTGATGCAGAAACAATTCGTAAAGCTTGTGAGTCCGAAATCTCTCGTGGCGGTCAGGTTTACTTTATTCACAATCGTGTACACTCCATCTATGGTGTTGCTGACGAAATCAGAACTATTCTGCCCAAGGCACGTATTCGAGTGGCCCACGGTCAAATGGAAGAGCATGAACTCGAAAAAGCAATGCTTGAATTCTTTCATCATGAAATTGACATCTTGGTTTGTACTGCAATCGTCGAATCTGGAATGGACGTTTCAAGAGCTAATACAATGTTTATCGATGATGCTCACATGTTTGGCCTTTCTCAGCTCTATCAATTGCGTGGACGCGTGGGGCGCTCAAAAACGCGGGCCTACTGTTACTTGTTGATGCCCAAAACAAGAAAGTTAGATCCAACACAACAAGAAAGACTTAAGATCATCCAAGAAAATACAGCTCTAGGTTCTGGGCTTAAAATTGCTCAGTATGATTTAGAACTTCGCGGCTCAGGAAATATATTGGGTGAGGATCAATCTGGTCATGTTAATGCTGTTGGATATGAAATGTATATGGACTTGCTCGCGGAAGCCTTGGCTGATGCAAAAGGCGAGACCGTAGATGATCGCGAGCTAGATCCTGAGATTAACCTACGAGTTCCTGCGATGATTCCTGATAGTTATATCAAGGATATTCGGATTCGTTTAGGTTACTACAAAGCTCTAGCTGACATTAAAGACTCGCAAGATTTAGATCAAATCGAATCTGAATTGCGCGATCAATTTGGCGAGATTCCAGAGCCAACTCTCAACCTCATGGGTTTAATGTTAATTCGTAAACAGTGTAAGGATCTTGGCGTAAGGGACGTTAGCGCTGGAGTAAAAACAATAAGCCTTATCTTTACAGAAAAAACTCGCTTAAAGCCAGAAACCATCATTAAACTTGCGATGCGAGAAAATAAAAAATACTCCATCACTCCTGATAATAGGCTCAATGTTCGAATGAACACCATCACTTGGCAGAGCACTTATGAAGAGTTGGATTATCTTTGTAAATTAATTTAAAATTCCAGAGTGAGGGCAAATCCGGTTTGCATTTCATTGGAAACATTTGCTTCTTCTCCTGACAATGGTTCGCCATTACCAAAGAGATAGACATCAATGAATGTATTTTCTAAGCCCCACTCTGCATAGGCTTGACTGCTTGAGCTGGGGTCGAGTCTACTGATTTGAATAGAAAGCCCTAAAGCATATTGATAGCCCATTTCAATCTTGCCACTAAATGAATCCGTAGAGCTTTTCTCTGTAATGTTGAGCTGCCACAACTCAAAGCCAACAAACGGAACCCAATGAGCTTCTTTGCCTAGGCGATCTACGGCAAATCTAGAGCTTAGTTTAATTTTCTCTAGGCTCATTTCGGCGTCGCCCTTGCTTGTGCTACCCAGTCCATATCCAAGGCCTATGGATAAAGAGGATTTTTCAAAGTTGTATTTTTTTAGCCAGTTAATTCCCATTAAGGAAATGCCAGCACCATATTTATCTTTGTAAGTGGAGTTATCGAGTGTAGACAAATATTTTGGAAACTCTTGTGTTTCGTAAAAGACTGAGAAGTAGGCGCCCGTCGCAGTTCTTCTTTCTCCATATGATAGAGTTAGATCAATACCCTCTTCCACCTCTATCCTGTCTTCTGCTCGCGAGAAATCAGGGCATAGGGCTAGCAGCAAGCTCAGACATAGGACTAAGTTTTTAAAGTTATGGTTGAGCATTTTTAACATTGTCTAAGTTCCTGATAGAATAAAAGTTATATATGCAAATCTATCTTAGCAATAAATTACCCTGCTTTTTGAGTATTGTTTTAAGTTTCTTAATGTTTTCATCAAATTCTCTAGCCAAAGGTCCTCTTAAATTAGGCAAAGAAAGTTTGTCTGTCGAAGCGGCCGCAGGTCAGCTGATGATGGTTGGGATAGGTGGCACGGCTGTAGATAAGAAGTTGGCAAAACACTTACGTCAAATCAAGCCCGGCTCCATAATTTTATTTAAACGAAACCTCCCTAGTGCAGTATCTGCAAAAAAGTTTACGGCCTCTCTGCAAAATCTTAAGATTAATCAATTGCCGCTAATAATTGCTATCGATCAAGAAGGTGGCGATGTTGTTCGATTGCAAACTCAACCCCCAATGCCCAGCGCCTACTCACTAGCAAGTTCTATGGATAATTCCTTTATACGCTCTTACTCAGAGCGCATCAGCGAGTATATGCAAAGTGCGGGAATCAATATGAACTTGGCACCCGTATTAGATCTAGCTGATCCGAAACAAATTTCTTTTTTGGGTGCTCGATCATTTGGCAACAATGCCGCTTTGGTAGGCCAAGCTGGGCTGGCATTTGCTGAGGGACATATTGCTAATTTTGTTGTGCCCGTGGCTAAACATTTTCCTGGGATGGGACACACCTCTACGGATCCTCACTTCTCTGTTGGCAAAGTTAATTTGTCCCTCGAGCACTTATTGCGCGACTCTGTTGTACCCTTTGCTAGCTTTTCGGGTTTAGGTCGATTCACCGGCATGATGATGTCACATTTTGTCTATCCCGCCATTGACGATGAGCGCCCTGCCTCACTTTCTCAAAAGAACATGAGCCTCTTGAGAGATCGTTTAAAATATAAAGGCCTTATTATAACAGATGATTTACAAATGGATGCGGTAAAAAGCCAACTAGCCCTTGAAGATGCTGCAGTTCTGTCTCTTAAGGCTGGTGCCGACATCGTGATGGTAGCTTACTCTCCAAAGGCACAATTAAAAGTTAGGCAAAGGATTGTCCGAGCAATTCAAAAAGGTGAGCTTAGTACTCAAGAAGTTCAAGAGAAACTTCAAAGAATATCCTTTGTAAAAGAGGTCATTAACAAAGCACCAAAAACAACAGTGCCAAGAATGTTAGCGCTGCGAAACTTTTCGGATTTTGATAATGACCTGTTGAAAAAGAAGATCTCAAAGATTTCGCGCGCCCCCAGCTCAGAGTCACCAAAAAACAAGTTTTGTTTGCTTAGCGATGTCTCCAGCTTTAGAGAGTCTTTTAGGGCCAGTGTCGGAAAAAAGAAAACCAGCACTGTGCACTTTAAAGATCTTAAGGATATAAAATCAAACAAAATTAGCTCTTGTGATCTGTTTGTTTTAGCTGTTAGTCGCAAGGATAGCTCAGCACAACTTAAGAATCTCAATACTTTTATTTTAGAAAAGAGTTTGATCGTAAACCTAGGCTTACCAGCACTAACTGCTGGCCTTGAGAGCTACCAAGTTGTTAATTTAGACTTCCCACACGCTCAAGCCGGAAAAAAAATAGCGCAGCTGTTGAAGTAGCTGCGCTATTAACTTTAATATTTTAATTTAATTCTTAGTGCTTTTGTGTTGCAGGTACAGCCTCTACAGAAGCTCTTGCTAAAGCCAGATCTCTCTGGATTTGCGCCCACTCTTCATCAGTCAAAGAATCAGAACCTAATTTAGATTCTAAAGTGCCAATCGTCTGCGTAGCTACCGAAAGATCAATTTCAGTCGAAAGCTTGGCAATATCAGCAAGTACATTTACACCCTCAGGGCTTACATGACAGTATCCCCAGCTGATAGCAGCTTGCTCTTGAATTTCTTTTCCAGGAACTTTCCACTTTAAAACTCCAGTTTCTAGAGTAGTGATGAGTGGAGAGTGTCCAGAAAGAATGTTGAGCTCGCCCTTAAATCCAGGCAAAGTCACTTCTTCTACATCTTGATTAAGAAGAATTCTTTTTTCTGGTGTTACAATTGTTAGCTTAAACATAAGCTTCCTTTTCTAGGAGCTGATGGCAATTAAGCCATCAACTTCTTAGCTTTTTCAACAGCTTCTTCGATTGTTCCAACCATGTAGAATGCTTGCTCTGGAAGAGCATCATGCTTACCGTCTAAGATCTCTTTAAAGCCTCTAACAGTATCTTTGATGTCTACATATTTACCTTGTAAGCCAGTAAACTGCTCAGCAACGAAGAATGGCTGAGACAAGAATCTCTGAATTTTACGAGCGCGAGCAACAACCAACTTATCTGACTCAGAAAGTTCATCCATACCAAGGATCGCGATGATGTCCTGCAATTCGCGGTAACGCTGTAACAATGCTTGTACATCACGCGCACACTTGTAGTGCTCTTCACCAATAACTTGTGGATCTAATAGACGAGAAGTTGAAGTTAATGGGTGAACCGCTGGGAAAATCGCCATAGCTGCGATATCACGATCCAAGTTTGTAGTAGCATCTAAGTGAGTGAACGTAGTTGCTGGAGCTGGATCCGTATAGTCATCCGCAGGAACGTAAACTGCCTGAACAGATGTGATCGAACCTTTTTTAGTTGAAGTAATACGCTCTTGAAGAGCACCCATCTCAGTTGCTAAGTTGGGCTGATAACCAACTGCTGAAGGAATACGCCCAAGAAGTGCAGAAACCTCAGCACCAGCTTGAGTAAAGCGGAAAATGTTATCAACGAAGAAAAGAACGTCTTGGTTTTCAACGTCACGGAAATACTCAGCAACTGTAAGACCCGTCAAAGCAACGCGTGCACGTGCTCCTGGTGGCTCATTCATCTGACCGAACACAAGAGCTGTCTTTGTGATAACTCCTGATTCTTTCATTTCTCTCCAAAGGTCATTACCTTCACGAGTTCTTTCGCCGACACCTGCAAACACAGAGAAACCACCGTGCTCAGTTGCGATATTGCGAATAAGCTCCTGAATAAGAACTGTTTTACCAACGCCCGCACCACCAAAGAGACCGATCTTTCCACCTTTTGCGTATGGAGCTAAAAGATCCACAACTTTGATACCAGTCATCAACATCTGAGCAGATGTTGCTTGGTCTTCAAATTTAGGAGCTGGTCTATGAATACCCCAGTGCTCTTTTGCAGTAACAGGACCAGCTTCGTCTACTGGTTCACCGATAACATTGATAATACGACCCAAAACTTCACGGCCTACTGGTGCAGTGATCATGTTGCCTGTTGGTTTAACAGGAGTACCGCGCACAAGACCTTCTGTCTGGTCCATTGCAATTGTTCTAACAACGCCATCACCTAAGTGCTGGGCAACTTCTAGAACTAGGTTGTCTTGTTCATCAGATATAAATTTATTTGTAACTCGAACTGCAGAGTTGATTGGAGGAAGTTCGTTGCCTTCAAATTCAACGTCCACTACGGGACCCATTACTTGTTTAACTTTACCCAAATTCATGTCTTGCTCCCTACTTTAGTGCTTCAGCACCGCTGACAATTTCAGTCAATTCAGTGGTAATCTTTTCTTGTCTTAATTTATTGTATGTTAACGAAAGAATGCGGATCATTTCTTTCGCATTGTTTGTTGCATTCTCCATGGCAGTCATTCGAGCGCCATGTTCTGCCGCAACAGACTCAGACATACATCTGTAAACCTGTAAATCAAAGTGCTTCACAAGAAGCTGCTCAATGATTTTTTCAGGTGCAGGTTCAAATATCATTTCATTGGAGAAGCCAGTTGATCCCGCTTCACCTTTAAAAGATGTTAGGTCTACGTTAACTGGAAGAATTGTTTCACATACTACTTGCTGTGAAATTGCCGATTTAAATTCATTATAAACGACACGAACCTCATCATAAGATCCTTCTTTGTAGTCATTAAGAATTTTAGCAGCAACCTTAGCAGCTAATGCATAGGAAATATCTTTATCCAACTTAGAGATATACTCGATAACATTTGCCCCGCGTTTAGAGAGGTGATCATAGGCCTTACGACCAATAATCAAGAAATCGATTTTCTCGTATTTGTTTTTATTCTCAGATAAATAGTTCTCCGCAAACTTGTTAATATTGCTATTAAAAGCGCCGCAAAGGCCGCGGTCAGAACTGATTACAACCATCAACACATTTTTAGTGGCTTCTTTTCTCTCCATGAGCGGATGAGAAACCTTGCTAGTAACGGCGATGTCCGCAATGACTTGTCTCAAAGTCAAAGCGTAGGGGCGCATATTTGTAATATTGTGCTGCGCCCTTCTGAGCTTGGCAGCAGAAACTAAGTTCATCGCCTTAGTGATCTGCTGGGTATTTTTTGTGGACTCGATTCGAGCCCGAATATCCTTCAAGCTTGCCATTTATACACCAATTACTTTGTTTTAGGTTGGTAAATTGCTTTAAATTCGTTCAACGCTTCAACTAGTGATTTCTTAATATCGTCAGACATAGCTTTCTTTTCTGAGATAGTAGTCAAGATAGTTGGATGCTTAGTTCTTAAGAACTCGATCATTGCTGATTCGTAGAACTTAACCTCTGCTTCTGGATATGCATCAACAAAGCCATTAGTTGCTGCAAAGATAACAGCAATCTGTTCTTCAACTTTTACAGGCGTGTATTGACCTTGCTTTAAGATTTCAACTAAGCGACGACCACGAGCCAACTGCTGTTGTGTTGCTTTATCTAAGTCAGATGCAAATGCAGCGAATGCTTCCATCGCACGGAACTGAGCTAATTCAAGCTTAATTGAACCAGCAACTTGTTTCATGGCCTTAATCTGAGCAGCACCACCAACGCGAGATACTGATTTACCTACAGAAATTGCAGGACGAATCCCTTTGTAGAAAAGGTCTGATTCTAAGAAGATCTGACCATCTGTAATAGAAATAACGTTAGTTGGGATGTATGCAGAGATATCACCCGCTTGAGTCTCAATGATTGGTAGAGCTGTGAGTGAACCACCACCTTTTTCGGCAGAAAGTTTCGCTGCGCGCTCTAACAAGCGGCTGTGAAGATAGAATACGTCTCCAGGATATGCTTCACGACCTGGCGGACGACGAAGCAGAAGTGATAATTGACGGTAAGCTTGCGCTTGTTTAGTCAAATCATCATAAATGATAAGTGCATGTCTGCCAGTGTCTCTGAAGTACTCAGCCATTGCTGTACCAGAGTAAGCAGCCAAGAACTGCATTGGAGCTGGGTCAGATGCATTGGCAGCAATAACAGTGGTGTACTCAAGTGCACCTGCTGCACGAAGTTTTTCAACAACAAGAGCAACAGTTGATTGTTTTTGACCGATAGCTACATAGAAGCAATGAACGCCTTGGCCTTTTTGATTGATAATTGTATCGATTGCAATTGCAGTCTTACCAGTTTGACGGTCACCAATGATCAACTCACGCTGACCTCGTCCAATTGGTATCAAAGCATCAATAGCCTTAATACCAGTTTGAAGAGGCTCTTCAACTGGGTGACGATAAACGATACCAGGTGCTTTTAACTCAACGACGCGGCTGTGAGGAGAGCTAATTGCGCCACGTCCATCAATTGCATTTCCTAGAGCGTCAACTACGCGACCAAGAAGAGCTTCGCCCACTGGAACTTGAACAACTTTTTTAGTTCTCTTTACGATGTCACCTTCTTTAATGAATCTGTCTTCACCAAAGATAACAACACCGACATGGTTTTCTTCTAAGTTAAGAACCATACCAGCAACGTTGTTGGAGAACTCAACAAGCTCTCCGGCCATTGCATTTTCAAGACCATAAATACGAGCAACACCATCACCAACAGACAAAACTGAGCCTGTCTCGCTGATATCGATCTGCTTGTTGTATTGAGTGATCTGCTCTTTTAATACGCGGCTAATTTCATCTGCGCGAATGTTTTTGTTTTCCATTTTTAATTCGCTCTCCTATTTAATTCGTCATTTAATTTTTTCAAATGTGTTTCAATGCTATCGTCAAACGTCCAACCACCAACATGCGCAACAACGCCACCCAAAATGCTGGCGTCTTCAACGTTGGTTAAAACCACTTTCTTTTTCAATACACCTTCGATTTTACTCTCGAGATCTTTGATCGCAGCAGCTGTCATCGGCTTAGCTGATTTAACCACTCCACGAGTGACTCCACTCTCTGCGTCCATTAAAGCCGTGTAGGCTTCAATAATTTCTGAAAAAGCTGAGATTCTTGATTTTTCTGCTAATAAAACTACAAGATTAAGAACATCATTCTCGATGTTCTTTTCTATGAGCGCCTTTTTAATAACAGCACTCTTTTGATCAGCTGAATTCATTGGATTTAAAAAATAGGCTTTGATGGCTTTGTCTTGAAACAGAGCCACTTCTAGAGTTTTGAGGTTCTCAAGATACTTAGCCTGCTGATTCGCTTGCTTTGCTGCTAAGTAGAGCGCCTTTGCATATCTCTTTGAGACTTCGCTTGTAATCATGGATTAACCGCCTCTACGTGTTTAACAAATTCACTCTGAAGTCTTTCGTGATCATTGGCATTAATGTCTTTAGCCAAAATCATTTTTGCCGCAGCAACCGATTCATTTAGAAGTTGATTGCGCAACTGAACTTCTGCTTTTTGCGTTTCTAGTTTGACAGTTAATGATGCTTCATCTTTGATTTTTTGAGTCAAGGCTTGTGCTTCATTAATAATTTGAGCTTTTAATTGGATAGCATTTTGCTCTGCTTTTTTAAGCTCTTCATCTTTAGTGCTGTCTAACTTTTGTATCTTTGCCTTAAGGTCCGCAAAATTCTTTTCTGCTTCTTCTCTTGCTGCAGCTGACTTTTGTGCAGCAGCCAAGTAATTAGACTTTCTATCAATAAAAAGTTGTTTTATGGTGTCTTTGGCAAAGTAAATGATGGCAGAAAATAAAATCGTTACGTTTATGAGTTGATAAATAATTGTTTTAACTGGAACGCCGTCGCCATGGTGGCCACCAGCTGCCAGTGTCAACGAAGGTAGAGTGAGCGCCGTAAGAAATAGAATCACATTTTTCATGTTCACCTTATTACTTTCCGATGAGCTTTTGAGTGATCATCATCGCGACCTGTGGAGTTTGTGCTTTGAGATCGTTACTTGCTTGAGAAACTGCAGTGCTGATTACTTTTCTGTTTTCTTCAACAGTTTGTTCTGCTTGTTTTCTTGCAGCGGTAACTAAAACTTCTGAATCTTTTTGTGCAGAGCTTTTGTGTGTTTCAAAAATATTTTTCATTTTTTCAGTTAAGTCTTTTACCTTAACTTCATAATCTTTTTGAAGTTCAGCAGCTTGCTTCTGCAATTCTACTGCTAAATCTTCTCCGCCCTTAGTTTTTTGCTCACGCTGTTCAAGCGCTTTTGCATATGGCTTGAAGACCACATTAGACAAAAAGATTAAGGTTATTGTGAAAATAACAAACTGAAAAAGTGCCGTGTGATTGATACCGATCTGTTGGAGTATTTCCATTTTATTGAAATCCCTGCTTTTTTGTGTGCTACGGGATTATCATTTTGCAATAAAATGGGTCAAGGCAAAATTAGGAGTCGAAAATAATACTTGTGGTGGCTAAGATTTAGGCATGTAAGAAGCGCCCTCAAAGACCACTCCTTCGTCAATTCTAAGAGATGGGGACGTAACTGTGCCTTTAAACACAGCGGGTGGGTGCATTATTACTCTTTTGCGAGCAAAGAGATTTCCCTCAACTTTACCACTTATTATGATGGTTTCGGCTTCAATTTGAGCAAATACTTCAGCGGATGAGTTAATAACAATGGTGTCATTAGTATAGATCTCACCCTTAAAGTTGCCTCCAACCTGTGCAGTGCCTTCAAAGCTGAGCTTTCCCTCAAATAGGCAACCCTTATCAAGAATTGCCGTCACTTGATTGGTTATGTCGGTTTGCTCGAAGTCTCTGTTTTTTACTTCTGACATCCTTCTCTCAACTTTTCTACAATTTGGGTTAACTCATCATCGGAATAAAATTGAATGCTAATTTTACCCTTGCCCTGAGTATAGTCTATGGAAACCTTGGTTCCCAACATCTTTTGCAACTCTTCTGATAATCCAGCAATTAGACGAGACGTAACATTTGATTCAAAGGTAGCATCCTTAGCTTCTAAACTGTTGTCCTGACTATTATATTGTTGAACTAGTTTTTCTAGCTTTCTGACGGGAAGCTTATCTTCCATGGCTAGTTTAGCAAATTCCATCTGCTTTTTTAGGTCACTCAAACCCAAAAGCACCTTAGCATGACCAACCGATAGTTGTTTTTTTGCAACAAAATCTTTAAGGCTTTCTGGTAAGGCCAAAAGGCGAACAGCATTGGCTACTGTTGCGCGCTCTTTACCAACCTTATCTGCAACCTGCTGTTGAGTTAGGTTGAACTCAGAAATAAGTCTTTGATAGCCCTCAGCTTCATCTATGGGGTTTAAATCTTCACGCTGTATGTTTTCAACTATCGCTAACTCAAGAGCTTCTTTATCATTGAAAGTCTTAAGGATTACTGGAACTTCATTTAATCCCGCAAGCTGGGCAGCGCGCCATCTTCTTTCGCCGGCAATAATCTCTAATTTACCAGCCTGCGTTCTGCGGGCAACGATAGGCTGAAGTATTCCATTCTCTTTTATTGAGTTTGCTAGCTCTTGAAGTGGTTGCTTTTCAAAAACACTTCGCGGCTGATACTGGCCTGGCTGAAGCTTTTCAATTGCTACTTTCCAAATCTTTGACTCTGGGTCTACTGGAACTGCTTGAGCTGTAGTTACAATTGTTGGAGACCCGGCAGCAACAGCCCCCACTGGTGTTGCAACCTTGGCAGACGTTTGGCTAGCCTGAATAGGCAGATTTTGTGGTGAAGCTGACATCTCAGGTGTCGTCGCAGATCCGCCGAGGAGAGAGCCTAGTCCACGACCAAGCCCTTTCTTTTTGTTTTGGCTATCATTTGAGATATTAGACATTTAGATCTCCTCCATAGACTTTTTGTTCAGGAGCTTCGGCTTTAACTTCTGAGCGCTGAACCACTTCTTTAGCTAGTTCTAGGTACTTTGAAGCGCCTATCGACTTGGGGTCATATTCAAAAATTGATTGGCCATGTGAAGGGGCTTCAGAGAGACGAACATTTCTGGGTATGATGGCATTGAATACTTTGTCAGCGAAATGATTTTTGATCTCAGTAACCACTTGGTGACTTAGATTGTTGCGCGTATCAAACATTGTTAAGACAATGCCTTCTATGTGAAGTTGTGGGTTGAGGTTCTTCTTTATAAGCCCGGCTGTATTCAATAACTGGCTCAAGCCCTCTAGAGCATAATATTCACACTGCAAAGGGACCAAGAATGAATCTGCAGCCGTGAGTGCATTCAAAGTCAAAAGTCCAAGAGACGGAGGGCAATCAATGAGTACAAAGTCATATTCGTCTGATACGTTTGCAATAGCCTGCTTAAGGCGATATTCACGATGCGGCATGTCTACAAGTTCGATCTCTGCCCCAACTAAATCTGGGTTTGCAGTAGAGATCTTTAGATTTGGATTAGAAGTGGATAGTGTCACTTCGCTGAGGGATTTTTCACCTATAAGCACATGGTACGAGTTATTGTCCTGAGCATCGTGTCTTTTAATGCCCAAACCACTAGATGCGTTACCCTGAGGATCCATATCGACGAGAAGTACGCGCTTTCCTAAGGTTGCTAGTGCTGATGCTAGGTTAACTGAGGTCGTAGTTTTTCCTACACCACCCTTTTGATTCGCTATACAAATGGTTTTAGCCATAATTCCTCCTTGAGAACTATGAAAATATGCAATTTTTACAAAGATTCAAGTTTCTTCTTATGTTTTTTTGAATTTTTCCGATGTTCCACGTGGAACAATGAGAAAAACACTAAAGACCGTCCTTGTTTTTGCGCTACTCTTTCTGTCTTCTTGTAAAAAAGAGGACCCCACGCCCCATTTAAAAGATCCTATTTATAATGATATCTCCGCAAAGGAAGCCTTGGTTGGTGGAGAGTTAGCCTCGGCTACAAAAGCCCTTGAGGATGCTCGCCTCGAGCTAGAAAACGCAAAGCCACAGACTGGAGAAGTAAAGCGGGCCCAAAAGAAAGTTTACGATGCGGAAAGCAAGCTTAAGATCATCAAACAAGAACAAATGTATCTAATTGTCGCAAAAGCCAAAAGAGAAGCTGACGCAAAACTATCATATAAAAAGGCTTTTAAAGAGGGTAAAGATTGGCCAGACCCTACAGAGTTTGAGGCCTATAAGGCATCTGAGGCACTCAGGGTTCAAAATAGAACTTGGGATCCCAAAAAGAGAGTACAAAACGTTCTGGAGCCAGAAAAATAGTGTTCCACGTGGAACACTATTGAATTTTATCCGTCTTAACTACAGAAAACTTCAGGGCACCTACGGGTAGTTTATAATCGCTAACTAATGATGGGGTCCATATCGAACAAAGCTGTGTAGGTATCTCAGAAACCTCTAGCCCCCACTCCTCGCCTTTAATGTGAAATAAAACCCCGCCTTTTGTAAGGCTCTTTCTACAGTTTAACAAATTCCTAGTAATCGTGTTAACCCCACGAATCACAGCGACCTGCACAGATGAATCTGGCAATCCCTCTATGGACTTTTGTATTAAATTAACATTTGTGAGACCAAGAACTAGAACCGTCTGCCGCAGAAAGTCGAACTTCTTGGCCTCGGGAGCAAGAATGTTAACCTTCACCTCTGGATATAAAATCGCCATCACCAATCCGGGAAACCCAGGCGACCCACTAAAATCATAAATCTCTTTTAGTGCCGAAACAGATTTAAAGATTATTCGAGATGATAAAATGCTGTCTGCGAAAAGATTCGAGTCGATACCTGTCGAATACTTTGAAGGCAACAATGCAAAAGTCTTATTGGCGGCCAAAAAGGAATCAAAATAAACCTTTAATTGTTTATTCTGCGAATCAGAAATATCGGGAAACCATTCACTGATGCGCCACCCACTAGAGTCAGATTGAATCTCTCCCACTTAAAACCTCATTCTTTTTAGACTTTAAGTGTATCATGATTGCTTGAATTGCTGAAGGATTCACTCCGCTGATGCGTTGAGCTTGGCCCAATGTCCTAGGTAATACGGCATTAAGCTTATCGACTTCTTCGTTAGATAAACCTCTTATGGCTCTATAATTAATATCAGAAGGCAACAACAGCTCTTCCATTTTTTTAGATTGATTGATGAGTTCTAGTTGTCGCTTTACATAACCACTGTATTTAACTTCAATCTCAACTGCTTCACTAACATTAGGATCATTGTCTACGGCAAATCCTAATGCTGATAAGTGTGAACAATTAATCTCGGGTCGGCGCAGAAACTCCTCAAAACTAAGAGACTTTGTTAAAACAGGAGTTCCAAAACTCTCGACTAAGCTCTGCACTTCTGCTTTAGGATAAAGTTTAGTCTCGCGCAGTGATTGCAGTAAAGAAGTGCGTCTTTCTCTGAGGTTAGCTAAGTAATCCAACGATGAATTTTCTAGTAAACCCAACCCAATCGATAAAGACCCTAACCTATCGATAGTATTATCTTCTCTTAAAACAAGACGATGTTCGGCTCGAGATGTAAACATACGATAAGGCTCTCGAGTGCCTTTCGTAACAAGATCATCAATTAAAACACCAATGTAAGCTTGGTCTCTCCCAAGAATAAATTCTTCTCGACCTAATATTTTGTGAGCTGCGTTTATACCGGCAATAAAACCCTGAGCGGCGGCTTCTTCATAGCCACTTGTTCCGTTAATTTGGCCAGCAAGAAATAAATTAGCGACCGTGCGTGTTTCAAGACGGTGCCAAATCTGCGTTGGTTCAATATAATCATATTCAACAGCATAACCATAGCGAGCGATCTTAACTTCTTCTAAACCAGGTATTGTTCTAAGAAACTCATCCTGCACTTCTTCAGGTAAAGAGGTCGAAATGCCCTGAACATAAATGAGATCGCTATCTAAACCTTCAGGCTCTAAAAAGCTTTGATGACTGTCTCTGTCTGCAAACCTTGTGATCTTATCTTCGATAGAAGGACAATAGCGTGGCCCTGTACCCTCAATGTTTCCACAAAACATGGGAGATTTATCGAGATTGTTGCGTATAATCTCGTGAGTCTTTTCATTAGTGCGAGTGAGATAACACGCCACTTGCTCAAGTTCCGGAAATTTTTTAGTTCTAAAGCTGAAAGGATAGTGTTGAGAATCCCCATATTGAGGAATTGTCTTAGACCAATCAATAGAATCTTTAAATAGTCGAGCGGGAGTACCAGTTTTAAGTCTTTTTACTTCAAAACCAAATTCAGCCAATTGATCAGACAATCCTACAGAAGCGGAGTCGCCTACGCGTCCACCTTGAATTTGCTTTAATCCAAAGTGCATCACTCCATTCATAAAAGTACCCGTGGTGATAACGGTTGTTAGAGAGGATATCTCGCTACCATCTTGAAGTACTACGCCCACACAGCTATTCTTTTCTAAAAGAAGTCTTTTTACTTCACCTTCGAGTAAAGTCAGATTGGGCTGTGACTGCAATACACTTGTCATGTAATGAGAGTACTTTTCCTTATCGTTTTGCACGCGAGTACCGCGGACTGCAGGGCCCTTAGAAGAATTCAGACGTTTGAATTGAATACATGTTTTATCGGCTGCAATACCCATCTGCCCACCGAGGACATCGATTTCCCGAACCATGTGTCCTTTAGCGAGACCACCAATCGAAGGGTTGCAGCTCATATATGCAATCCGCTTGATGTTGGTAGTAACCAGTAGCGTGCGAAGCCCCAGACGTGAAGTTGCTAAACAAGCTTCGACGCCCGCATGACCACCACCAACTACTATAACATCAAATTGATTACGCATAAATTATTTCCCAATGCAAAACTCTTTAAATACACGATCCATAATTTCGTCATCAAACCGACGACCCAAAACCTCGTGAATTTTCATGAGTGCTTCTTTGAGCTCGAAAGCTAAAAACTCAGCACTATCAGCACTCTCGGCCACATCTAATGCCTTAAGAATATTTCCTTTAGCAAAAGTAAGTAGCTCAAAATGTCTAACGTTTGATACAAGCGCTGATGAATCCACGTGTTGATTTTTATTTTCGCCAGCAAGTCGATCTAAGATCGCTTCTCGCACCTTTTTATCAAGAGCCGAAACAAATAACATCCGAGAATTTAAATCTAGTTTAAGATTACTATGAGAGCTGTAAATTTTACTAAGGATGGAACCATTTGCCTGAGTCACAGAATCAGTGGAATCACTAAGCAGATCAAACTTATTAGCAATTACCCAAGTTTTACTCAGATCAAGCTTGTTCAAAACCGCTATTTCATCTTCTTTAAGGACTTGAGACGAATCGTAAACAAATAAAATAATGTCGGCATCTCTTTGAACTGAATAAGAGCGCTCTACTCCTATGGCCTCAACCTGATCCACAGTTTGGCGTAAACCAGCGGTGTCTATAAAAGTAAACTTAAAGCCCTTATAAAAGGTATCGCCATCTATAAGATCGCGGGTTGTTCCTGGAATATTCGTAACTATAGCCTTATCATCTTCTAATAGTTGATTAAGAAGAGAGGACTTCCCCACATTGGGAAGACCCGTTAGTACAACCTTAATTCCATCTTTTACCAGCCTACCATACTGATAGGTTGCTAAAAGCTCACTTAACAAATCGAAAACTTCTGTAAGTTTTGTTTTTAATAAAGCCGGTTCAATAATAACAATGTCTTCCGTAGAAAAATCAATACCCGCCTCAATGTGGGCTGCAAGCCAAGTTATTCTATCATCAATAATTCTGATTTTATCAGAAAGGGAACCCTTTAGCTGACGTAGGGCAAGCTGGCTTGCCTCCTTGCTCTGGGCCTCTATCAACTCCAAAACAGATTCAGCCTGAATAAGATCCATTTTACCATTCATAAAAGAACGGTAAGTAAACTCTCCCCGCTCAGCAAGCCGAGCACCGTGTGATAGTAGCTCTTTAAGGATCCTTTCACAAATAACAGGATTACCATGACAAGAAATCTCTAAGGTTTCTTCACCTGTAAAAGATCTGCCTTGCTTAAAATAGCTAATCAGAACTTCGTCGATATTTTCATTGTTCTGTGCGGACCGAAAGTTACCGAAAAATACTCGGTGAGATTCGGGCTCATTGGGAATGAACCCTGCGCTTCTTTTTACTATATCAAGTGAATTAGGGCCACTAACCCTAATAACCGAGATGCCGCCCACTCCTGGAGGTGTCGCCACAGCACAAATTGTGTCGGCATCACGATTTAAAACATTCATGACTATTCTTGAACGGCATCTGCACCAGCAGACTGGCCATTTCCTTTAGCTGGATAAATTTTGATTTTTTTATAAAGGCCATCACCCAAAGAACGACTCTTGATGCGAGTGTCTTGAGCTAAATACTGATGAACAATTTTACGATCTTTAGGGGGCAAGGCACGATAATATACAGCCTTACCTTGTTCAATACAGATATTCTTTAAATTCTCCGCTCTTTCAATAAGAGCCGCTGCATTTTCTTCGCGGTAACCACCACAGTCTACAGTAATATTAGACTTGTCTTCTGGAAAGTTATGCTGAACTACGCGCTTTAAAAGAAGTTGAAAAGCGTCCAACATCTGACCCTTTTTATCTTTTAATAACTCTTCATCGCCACCAGAAAGTTCAACGCTAATAACAACTTCGCCACTGTCATCTTTGGAAGAGTTAACATTATAAGCAAGGTCAAATTGCGCCTTCTCAATAATTCCCTCAAGAGTATCTTTAATAAGGGACTCTACTTCACTTCCAGCTTCTTTACCTTTGCCCCCAAAGAGCTTACTAAAAAATCCCATTTTTCCTCCTATTTACCACTCACAGGTTTTGAATCTCTCATTATAATCATTTGTTGAATAATACCGAACAAAGTACTTACGAACATATAAAGTGTAAGACCACTCGGTAGTTGAAGCATAAATACAGACATTACCACCGGTAAAATCAAGAAGATCTTAGCCTGAGTGGGATCCATTGTTGTTGGTGTTAGTTTTTGTTGCACAAACATCGTCACACCCATCAACACTGGCAAGACATAGAACTTGTCGTAAGCAGATAAGTCTGTGATCCAGAATATAAAAGGTGATTGGTACAACTCAACGCTAGAACTAATAACGCGATAAAGTGCAAAGAATATTGGGATCTGCAACAACATCGGAACACAGCCACCAAGAGGGTTGGCACCATTTTGCTTCATTAGAGCCATCATCTCTTGATTTAAACGCATTGGATCTTCTTTGTATTTTTCTCTTAGGGCCTGAACTGATGGTTGAATCTTTTGCATCGCTTTCATTGATCTGAAAGACATCACATTAAACGGCAAAACAGCAAAACGAACCAACAAAGTTAGAAGTATGATTGCCAAGCCCCAGTTGCCAACAAGTCCATAAAAGAACTTCATGACATACAAAAATGGAGTGGCAATAACATCGAAGAATCCAAAATCAACAATCTTTGCAAGTGTACGATCAATCTTTTTTAGTTGATCGATAGATTTAGGGCCAACATACATTAACTGTTCAAACTGCATGCTGGACTGTACGGCTGCAGGTTCATAAATAACCTTCGCATAAGCATTCTTGCTATTTACATCCGCATGTAATTTAACTTTGGGTAAAATGTTTGATTTATCCAAAAGTGCGCTTGCAAAGTACTGTGAACCAACGGCAACAGTAGAAGCGACGTTGAACTCTTGATCTACATTTTCTTTTGCATGATTAAAGTTAATTGTTTCTTTTGTTTCACTTGAATGAATTACAAAAAAGTCTTGAAGATCATAAGAAGGAAAAAGCAAAGAAGAATTTTTATCTTCCATAATTCTGTCTGGCAAAATAAAGCTAAAGCTTTTTAGTGTTTCAACAGTAGCGTTTTCAAAAGTGACCTTATTAGTAATCGAATTCTTTTGTGAGTCATAGCTCAACTCACGAACAACAATCATCTCACCAATTTTTGCTTCTCCCCGAAAGTTACCTGGAGATAACTCGACTACTTTAAAAGGAACCAGGCCACCAGAAGAAGCAAGCTCCATAGCAAAAAGAGGATCTTTACCGTTGCCAATAACAATGGGGTTTTTCTCTTTATCAGTATAGTTCTTCAACTGAACATTCTTAAGGCCCATGCCTAAGTTTGTAAGTTCAAATGAGATATCTTTACCAGAAAACGCAAACGCTTCTTCTTTAAAAGCATCAACTGCAGGGGCAGCTTCTAAACTAGATTCAGAACCGACAACAGTCGGATTATTTTGATTACTAACATCTGTCGTGGCAGTGCTATTAGTTTGTGTTTCAGTAGTTGTTGCCGCTGGTTGATTCTGACCATAAGAAGGATATTTTTGTGTTAAATAATACTGCCAACCTCCATAAATGAGGGCCACAGCAATTACAGCCAACAATGTTTTTTGGTCAAAAAATCCAGGGTTATTTGGACTTTGCATGATGAACTCCTTCACAGCACGGAACTGGGTCAAATCCGTAAGGACCACCTGGTCGGCACTTTATAATTCTTAGAAAAATAAGCTTAATTGCTTTAAAAGGACTGAGAGACTGGATAGCTTCAACAGCATATTCAGAACATGATGGAGAAAAACGACAAGCACCACCCAAATGGTTTGTACCAATAGTGCGATAAGCTGCTAATAAAAACAAAAGACTAAATCTTAACGTTTTTAAAAATACGTTTGAGACCCAAATCCAAAGATTTTTTATACTCAGCATAGCTGAGTCCTTTGTAAAAACCTTTGTCGATGGGTTTGAAAATGATGTTGAGCTCAAGCTTGTAGCCTTCCGATCCCTCAGGAAGGTCTTGAAAATAAAATCGCGTCCATCGTTTTAATTTATTACGCACGACTGCGCTACCCACTTTACGAGACGCAGTGACACCAACTCTCAAGGAGCTAGCCTCACTAACCTCTAAGGTATAGTTAAAGAGAAGCCAATTGGTTACCCAGTAGCGCTTCCCTTCATCTTTGATGCGATTAAATTCTGAAGACCTTTTTAGAAAGAGTGGATTATTTTCCACTCACAGAAACCGTTAAACGTTTTCTTCCTTTGGCGCGGCGACGATTTAATACTTCTTGACCAGCTTTAGTAGCCATACGAGCTCTGAATCCGTGAGATGTTTTACGACGCTTATTTGATGGCTGATATGTACGTTTCATACAATTAACTCCTGAAAATCTTTACGACTGTTTACGTCAATTTGCCGGTCACTAGTACCGCCTTACTTGAGGGGCATAATAAAGCACATTGCAGCAATAAGGTCAACTGTTGAAAAAAATAGCAGGCCTTGTTAACACAAGTCTCGCCTGAGGGGACGTGCTGATGATCAATGCTCAATTTTGGAATCAAATTAAAACCAAAATGAAAAGTCGAAACGATAATAATCGTATGCTTAACAATTGGTTAGATCCTATTGAGTATCTCGAGACAACAGGAACTCCAGAAAGACCAAGATTGGTATTGGGAGTACCTAATGCTCTTCACCAATACTTTGTCGTCGAAAACTTGCAAGACAAAATTTATACTGAAATATCAGATAGTTATGGCGCTCCATTTGAGGTAGAATTCCAGATTTCTAAGCAAAAAAGCTCGACAACAAATGAAGTGACTAACCTTGAAGAAGCCCTTAGCCAAAATTCAACATTAGAGAATCAAATGAATAGAGGCTTGAGTAGTCAGACTACTCACGAGCCACGCGTTGTACAAAAATCTAGAGATTCCTTACATTTAGATTTTACATTTTCAACATTTGTTGTGGGTAAAAACTCAGAATTTGCCCATGCGGCTTGTTTTAATGTGGCCAGAAATCCTGGGGCTGATGATTACAATCCTCTCTATATATATGGACCGGTCGGAATGGGTAAAACACACCTTCTCCATGCTACTGGTAATCATATTAAAGAATTATTTCCACAACTTAGAATTACGTACATCTCAGCGGAGCATTTTTTAAATGAATGTATCTCTGCTATTAGAAGACACGAAATGGATAAGTTTCGCCAGAAATACCGTGAAAACTCAGACATTTTACTAGTCGATGATGTGCAGTACATAGCTCGCGGTGAAGCAGTTCAGGAAGAGTTCTTCCATACGATCAACAGCTTTATTGATAACCGCAAGCAAGTGATTCTAGCAAGCGACAGAATGCCTAAGGATATCCATGGTTTAGAGGATAGAAGTCGCACTCGTTTAGAGCGTGGATTAATTGCAGATATTCTCATGCCTGATTTAGAAACCA
>JBKHVM010000001.1:0-107627 GCA_046570065.1 Bdellovibrionia bacterium | reverse complement strand
TCACGCAATTTTGTTTTCAGCTGCGAGTAGTGAACTTTATAAATAAAGCCACTTGAGCACTTAAACTTAGCTCGAACAGAACTCAGGCTCGTAAACGCATTACAGGACTGAGCAATTGTTTTCTTAAACTGGGCTGTTGTTTTCCCTCGAGGCCACACATTGCGGACAGTCTCAGTGAAGGGTTTCTTACAGTGTTTGCAAAGATAGCGATGCTTTTGGATTCTGAGCCAAAGAGGTTTTTCTCTAATCGGCGCTTCACGAACGATGACACAGACCTTACCCGCTCTCACTGAAGAGGGCTTTGAGCATTTGGGGCAAATTTCAAATTCATTACGGATTTTAATTACATTCCAAATATAGCCATTTCGGTAAGATCGTGAGTCAATAAATTTTAATTCCCTACCTAGTAGCTCTTGGGCTAGATTGAAATCGGGCATAATTAAGCAGACCTTTCTGTAAAATGTGTTGTGGTAAACAAATCTTATCGAAAACTCTTAATTATGCTTATCTTTTTTGACTTACTGCCTTATACGGGGAAGTGTGGAGAGCCCCCTAAAAAATCATTAAAAATCAATAATTTAAGTTATCAAACAGAGACGGCCTGTCTCAGAGTGATCGACAGAAGTCCATATTTTGACCATTTGAGAAGGCCTCGGTTTTGCCTCATGCCTTTTTGCTTTATCCTAGGAAGGTGGGGTGAAGAATGCTTAAAGTTTTGGGCGGTTTATCTATTATTTTGTTTTCTCTAGGAAGTTGGGCGTCATCAGTGTCTGGCGTCTTTATGGTGGTTAAAGGCTCTGTGAGTGTTAAAAACTCCAGTGGTACCAATGCAGTTAAGGTGGGCCACAAGGTTAACGAAGGCGATACTATTATTACAGCAGCGGATTCTCGCGCTCGTATCGTGATGCAAGATCGTAACGTCATTAATTTAAATCCTGATTCAGAATTAAAAATCGAAAAATATAAAAATGATGGCGCCAACAAAAATGTTGAGCTGAATCTTCTTAAAGGAAAAACACGTAACAACGTAGAGCAAAGTTATGATGGCGAAAAAAATAAATTTCTCATCAAAACCCCAACGGCTGTTGCCGGCGTCCGTGGAACTCAGTACGTAGCCTCATTTGATGTTCTTACTCAATCTGCTAACTTTACGGTATTAAGAGGTAGCATTGATGTGCGACCCACCACAAATATGAATGGTCCCGCTGCCCGCTTAGGTGCAGGTGAAACTGTAAAGGTAGAAAAAAACACAAACAATCTTAAACCAGAAAAGCTCCCTAAATCTGAACTGCAAAATATCGATGCCGATACTATGGCTTCTGGTGGTAACAAAAACTCTGGTCCGCAGAGAGATGTTGCTAATGTGGAAGCAAGCGGCAGTGGTAGCAACGAGGCACCTAAATCCGACAGCACAAACACCACAGGTGGCACAAGTGCTGAAACAGCTAAGACACCAGCAACACAAGCTGGTGGCGAAGGCAATGCCCCACCAAAGGGTGAGCCCAAACAACCAACTCGTATGGTCAGTGCAGAAGATCGCTCTATTAAAAATGCCAACAGCATTCAAGATCCTGTGGCGCGTGCAACTTCACCGATGCCTATGGGGCCCCCTCCAATGCCTATTGGTAACCAACAGCCGGTAGCGCCACCACCAGAGATCAAAGAGATCATTAGAAATGTTAATGGAGTTGGAACTATCATTGTAAATCCTGTTCCTCAGTAAAAAATTTAAAGGCTAAAATATGTTGCATCTTAGATTAGGCATCTTGTCGTTATCATTGTTTTTGGGTTTTGGTGTTTTTGCCTCTGAGAAAAACATCGATTCCACTCTCGTTGAAATCGAATATTTCGTTCCTGGCAATGCGGGGGAGCAGTCCATTCGTATAAAAGAAGCTACCACTGGGCAGCTTATCCAAGTGGTGCTGTACCCATCCGGCAAAAGTTTTAAGAGTAGAGTTTTGTTGCCAACACTCAAGGGGTCCCTGAAACCCTTTGAGTTTATTTTTTATGATAACAAACTCACGGAGTTAGCTTCAGCGACGTTTCAGAATGAACACACAGTTAGAATCTATCTGGCCAAGAATGGTGAATTACTCAATGCTGAGCTCAAAGCGAGAAACAATCCAGCAGTCTTAAATCAAGCAGGAAAGCCAGTCCCGATTTCTAAGCCACAACCTATCACTCGCCCCAAGGTTGCAAAACAACCAGTGGCTAAACCTAGTGAAGCGGCGACTCCCTCCAAAGCGGCCATCGTAATGCCAGATCCAGCAAAGATAGCAAAAGTTAAAAACCAAGTAGCAGATGCCATTAAAAAGAATGAAGAAGAGCAGATTTCCTTAGAAGAACGACAGGCGCAAGAGCGTGCGCGAAAGTTAGAGGCTCTTGCTCAGGCCTCTGAAGAAAAGAAACAGCAGCAGATGGCAAAAGCCGAAGACTTAGGAAAAAAAGCAGAAGCTCTTTTTGCCGCCGGGAAGTTTGCCGAGGCCGCAGAACTGTTTAAGCAAGCAATTGCTTTAAACCCCGAAATGGACGACTACTACTACAAGCTTGGCATCTGTGAGTACAAGCTAGAAAATTACAATGAATCTGTCGCCAATTTAAGTTTAGCCGAAGTGCCATTGTCACAGATGACAGAGAAGTCCTATTATCTTGGTCTTAACTACATCAAGCTAGATGATTACGATAAGGCGCTTAAAAACTTTAATTCGGTTCAAGAAGACAATGACGCTGAGCTTAGCCCCATATCAGCTTACATGGCGGGAACGATATACTATCAAAGGCAAAATTTCAAAGAAGCTCGTCAAAAAATGGAATACATTCTAGAGAAATCTAAAGATCCAGAGTTAGATCGATCTGCAGATACAATGTTGGATCAGATCGACAGGTGGGAGAGATTTTTACAAGCTAAAAAAGAGAAGTACCGCTTTGGTTATACAATTGGACTCACCTACGATCAAAACGTACTCAATGTTGCCACAGATAGTATTTCTACTGATGTGCAAGCCTATCGTTTAAATTATGGCATCAATGGTAAGGCTTATCTTTATAAATCGTTAGAGTCAGAGTGGGCAGCGCAATTAAATATTGACGATATTTACAGCGTTGACAGCAGCTTTAAAAACAATGCAACCCTTCAAACTGCAGATCCACTTTCGATCAACTTATTATTACCCTACTTTGTACAACTTAAAAAGTTTGCTCTTGATGTAACGCCATTCTATCGCTCTATCGCTATGAGCACAGGTGGTGGCAGTCGTTCGGAGTTGATTTCAACTGTGGGTGTTGGCGTGGGTTCTGCGTTTACACTTTCGTCAAATAGCTTTTTCAATTTAAAGCTTGATGTGATGGCAGACACTTACAAGTTGGATGTCAGTGAAGATGATGATCAGTCAGGGCAAAAAATTGGTTTAACAACTACTTACGGAAGACTTCTTGATTTAAAGGGAGATCGCTCGTGGAGTGCAGATCTTAGTTATATGAACAACGAAACTAAGGGCATTACTTATGACTTCCAGAAAATAGGTTTAGCGGCCACTTACAATCAGCGTTTGAACGATAAGTGGAGTTGGATGGGGCGTGGAGATTTCTACAACCAAAACTACATCAACGCTGTGACCAAACGAAGCGATAATGTACTTACAGCCTCCGCAGGGGCAACAAGAAGTTATGGCCCTTACAAGCAGCTGTCGATACAAGTACAGCAGATGCTAAGTCAATCTGAGGTTGATGCTTACAACTACAATAAGACCATGCTCCAAATTGGGTGGACCCAAAATTGGAGCATCCTAGAGTAGTTTATTAAAGCCCTGTGATATTGAGATTTATTTCAGCTTTGGCGCCCACCGAGCTTTTGTATCTTACAGTCATTGCTGTAGGATAAGTAACAGTCAGAGGTGGCGCTGGCGGCACTGCTTTGAAGTAGAGCTGAGCAGAGGTTGCAGTACCTGTGTCTGGCAAGCTAAATGAATATGCGTCTGCTGTACATCCGGCATCAGTAAATAATCTGAATGTAAAGTTACTCGGATTCGATATAATTTCAGGAGTGCTGAAAGAGGGGCTCAGGCCAATTCCTAAGTTTGTGATGACGTTAGTGTATGAGTCCACAGCTTGAAAATCTATAGGGGTGCAAGTGTCCGCTGCCACGTTGATCGGCGTCCAAGGGCTAGTGCCATTTACATTCAAAAATTGCTCTGGGCCATCGGTTACATATATATTTTGCTGCCAATTAGAATTTCGAGTAATGGTACCACTAGTACTTCTGACGACTATTTCATGATTTCCACCCCAAAGAGGTTTGACATAAGCTTTATATCTGTATTGTCCAGCGGGAATAGAGGCAGGTGCTCCATCTGTGATGGCTGTGTCACATAAAAAATTAGTATAAAGCCCAAAGGGTGAATAGCCTATTTCTGGATGAAACCCAATAGCTGCAGGAGCTAAGACGGGAGTTCCCTCTTCGTTTGTTAGTTCAATGTCATAAGATTGATTTCCGCATGTACTATGAAAGCCAATCATATTAGGACCATTCACTTTAAAGTACTTAGGTGTTGTTGTTCCTCTGCCCCTCCAGACTCGAGCAGTTACAGGAACACTGTCTGCCCAGGTTGGGTTAAAAGTAAATATCACTTCTTCAGTTGTGGAGCCCAACTTCATATAGAAGTTCATGCTTGGATCAGAAGGCCAAGACAGATTTGTTGCCGCCGTTGTACAGCCAGGATCAGCATACAAGCTGGTGCCTGCAACATTGGAAGTAACGGTTGCAGATCTAGGAGAAGAACCCATCAAACCAAAGTTTAAATCTCTTACTTCCAGTTTAACTGGATAACAAACGCCAGGCAGGGCTTGATGAGGACCATTTAGATAGATACTTGATTTCATAGGTGAGTAGCCATGAACCATCATATTAAGATATTCGGTTGTTAGGCCAGAAGAAGTCGTATGGAGTGCAAAAGTTCCAGCCGCCATGGGCGCCCTTATGTAGAACTGAGAATGAGTTGAAGCTATTGGGTAGCTGGCTGTAGTTGTGCCTGATGGATCCGAACTTTGACAGTCATCATAAGTTTGATAAATGGTTTGGGGAGTGCCGTTGCCATTGATTGAGAAAGCTATGGGAGTATTTGAAATTGTGTGCCTGTTATTGCCATCGAGTAGACTGACGTCGATACCAAAACATTGCTCTGCAACGATTGCATTCCTCGGATAATAGTCTTTTCTCAAACTAATTTTAACGGGAGGACCGCTGTTACTACCTCCACCATCGCCATCATCCGGAAAGTCAGGGCCTTTGCAGCCATCAAACCAAGAGTCAGCATCAAAAGTGTATGGGATACTAACTGATGCTGTTTTTCCTGCCTCCAGGTCAACCAATGCACTTCCCAGACGATAGGGTTTAGAAAGATTGTCATCACCTGGAAAGCCATGAACCTTAAAGTTCTTGCAGTAACTCAAATCAGGAGCATAAAAGCCAATCAAATGAACTTTACGATCTTTTCCAGCTGGGACATTTAAAGAGATAACACTGCTCCCACCGGCTGGAAATGCACCCGCCCAAACACCAATGTATTCAGGAGTCATTGTTGTTCCACCTGTTGCTGGATCTCTACCGCAAACATTTCTTCTCATTGCAGGTTCAGGACCACCCACAGCTACAAGAAAGCAATTTAATTCAGAAATATCTTGAGGATAAATAGAACCGCCCAAAGCAGTGACGCTTTTCTTAGCAAGGGTTTTATTTGAACTTATTTTTGGTAGAGAAATTTGCACAGTCGTTGTTTCTTGTGCTGAACGCGTGCAACCAGAATTAAATCCCAAAACCATGAATAACGGCAAAAATAGAATAAATTTTTTCATGTTAAACATTTCGGCTCCAAACTGCTTTAGGTAAAGACCTGAGCGCCACTTAAATTTGTTTTGTTACTTTTACTTTGTCTTCATTACAAAGACGCCATCCCAGTTATCATCTAGAGGCATTGACCTGAGTTCTTGACACCGCTCAATGTACAATTCTGAGACAGGGTCTTGACCTAAAGTCTGAATGGCCTTTTCAAAAAAGGTAATGGCCTCATCAAATTTTTTGTTTTTATAAAGCTTTAATCCTTGATTGTAATGACCCAAAGCTTGGGCCATTTCTGTACGACATTCACCTTCACAAATAAGTTCATAAATAGTCACAGGTAAATCCTTACCTTTAACCTTCACCAAATCTACTTCGCGCGTGGCAAAGGAATCTTCGACTTCTTTTTTTGTAAATTCAGAAATTATAATTCTAGTGCCGTACTCTTTGTTAATTCCCTCTAACCGTGAGGCTAAATTAACGGAGTCTCCCATTACCGTATAGCTCTGCACGATATTGGAACCCATGTTGCCCACAGACATCTCGCCAGTATTAATGCCAATACCGATGTCGATGCGAGGCAATCCCTGCTTGGCAAATTCATCTTGAATATGTTTGAGTTTTTCGATGCTCTCAAGAGCACAGCGACAAGCATCTTTAGCATGTGTGGTGTTTTTTACTGGCGCACCAAAAAAGGCCATGATGGCGTCACCCATGTACTTATCTAAAGTTCCATTGTGTTTAAAAACAATCTCTGTCATTGGCGAAAGATAGAGATTTAGAATTCTCGAAAGCTCTTCGGGCGCAAGCTTTTCAGAAATAGTTGTAAAGCCTCGCACGTCTGAGAAGAACACCGACATGTATTCTCTACGGCCACCGAGTTTTAAATTCTCTGTATCCTTTAAAATATCATCAACAAGTGCTGGCGAGACATACTTGGCAAAAGTCTTTTTGATTTCTAATTTCTTTTTCTCTTCAGAAAAGTATTTATAAATCTGAATTACAAAAAAAAGTGCTAATATATGAACTAAAAATAATATCGAATGCACCACAATATTTTTTTCGATAAAGAAGTAAAAATCTAAAAAGATGGCAGCGATGGCAATGAGTGCAAAGGCCACAAAAGTAAAAATGAAGCCCGAAAAAGACCACAGCGCCGAAAGTGCCAATCCCACAACGATTGCAATCCATGGCGCCCATTTTTCTTCGGCGGCCCAAGCTCTGATAAATTCTCCTTCAAGCAAGTTTTGCAGAGCTGTAAGATGAATTTCTGGCCCTGGATAGTTTGCCTCCAGCGGAGTGTTTCGTAAGTCGTAAAGACCGATAGCCGTAGCTCCTACAATTAAGCTTTTATCTTTGAGATACTCGGTGCGAGGAATAGTTTTTTCTTCGATGACTAAACTTTGTGATTTAGAATCAAGCTTGCTCTGCTGGACGGCGATGGTTTCTTTTTTATACAAAAACTCTTTGGCAGGGATATGTGGCAAAGCCATGGTTCTGCCATAGTAGCGAATCAACATCTGTCCTTCGCGGTCTACAGGGATATCCATAACGTGCCGATCTGTTTCGTTAGAATAAACTGAAACTGTTTTTACAAGTAGAGAGTTGTCTTTGCTATAAGCTTTAACTTCTGCGCGGTACCCTTTTGAGAGCAAGTAGCTTTGCAACGCTAGAGAGGGAATAAAGCTCAAACCCAGCTGATTGCCCGTGCGGTAAAAAAGCGGGTAACGTCTAACGTAGCCGTCGCGATCAAGTTTTGCGATAAAGCTTGCCGTAAAGGTCGAAGGATCCTGGAGTGTAGAAATATTAGGAGTCCATGCTCCGTATTGGGGAACAGCAACATTAATAGCTCTGGCTTTGATTTCTTTTTGGACTTGCTCAAAGGAGTTAACTTTTAGGACGCTTGCAAAAACATTGAGGTAATGTTCACCCAAAGCTTTTTCAGTTTCTTTGGAGATAAAACGATCTTGGGGAGTGAGCCACTCTTTGCAGTATTCAAATAGAATCGCTTTTTTGCGCGCTTGCAGGTAGTTTTTTTGATAAGTTGGAAGCTCCTCTAAAGTTGCCACTTTATTCTTTTTTAAGACGATAGACTCTTCAATATTTTGTAGTTCAGCAAAGAGAGGAGAGAATAAAGCTTCCCAGTCAGCCTCATCTAGAGCGTTGGTCGGCAAATCAAAAATCAAAGTGGGATTGATCTTTACAAGTTGCTCTCCTCCAGAAAACTGAAAGGCTTTGGCTACGCAGTAATCCTGATAAGACTTGTAAGGAAAAGTTGTTTCAGAAAAGGTCCCAAGAATAATACGATCATTGAGGTCGGTTACGGTTTTACCAAAGCGGAGATCCGATTGCGGGTTTGCCTTATCAGGTTCTGAAAATATCACGTCAAAACCCACAGAGGACGCTTTGTGAGCTAAAGCTTCTTCTGTCATTTGCGCAACGAGCTCGCGATCCCATGGCCAGCGGCCAATCTCGTTAAGTGAGTCATCGTCAATAGCAATGAGTGCTGCCTGTGGCTTTGTAACTTCTTTTTGCGTGAATTTATATTTGATGTCAGTCCATCGCAGGTGGACCAGCTCAATGGTATCAAACACAAAATGAGCAGGCCTGAGGCTTGAAGGAATAGAAAAATGCTCAAAATATCGCCAACAACTGACAGCAAAGGCAATAGATAAGAGAACGCCGAGGGCAAAGGTGATTCTTTCTGTTTTCATTTTCGATAATTCGGCATTAAAGTAGTCCAATTAGAGTCTAGATGGTATTTAGACTTAGGTTCAGGGGTGATTTGTGGCATTTAGAATCATTGGATTAATTTTTTCGTTGGTAGTTGTTTTGTATGTCATGCAGTACATGAAGTCCGACACCGGCAACGAAAAGACTCAAGGATTTTTTGAGCTTTTGGCGGGGCAAGAGCAGAAGCCCTTTAATTGGTGCGGTGCCGATACGGTTCGTTTAGTGGTATTGGATAAAGAGGTGCCAAAAGAGCAATTTGCCTTATTTTGTGAGCACTTAGTGGATACAACATTTAATGGGGTCCCGGCAGAAGACTTTAGGCCGGTTGCGACGGCAGAGGCAGAATCCTCAGAAAAAACCCTCGAAGTGAATTCAGAGGGAGTTTTTAGGGCCGGCGGACTCCCCTTTAAATCCGAGGCTTTAAGTGCCCGGCTCAAAGAGTTTTCTAATTAAAAACCGTTGACTTAAAAGCCCTAAATGCATAATTTGGTCTCTCACCGTTCAGGAGTAGCTCAGTCGGTAGAGCAAGCGGCTGTTAACCGCTGGGTCGGGGGTTCGAGTCCCTCCTCCTGAGCCACTTTCCTACTTTGCACTTTATATCTAGCAAAAACTCGCGTTAAGAAAACCTTAGAGATAGACTTGGTCATTTGGTCATAGCAGCATTTGTTTATGGCTATATTAGCTCCAAGCACTATTGCACTTAAAGACCGTAGAACTATAATCCTTAGAAGTCTGTCTGTACTTGATGCGGAAACCTTTTTAAACTTTCGCCGACAGATTCCACAAGAATCTAATCATACAAAGCAATATGTCGGCATGGATTACCCTAGCCTCGAAAAAATGGCACAGATATTAGAATTTCAAGAAGCAGATAGCGCCATTTTAAATATCGGCGCCTTTGATTGCGATAGGCTTGTGGGCTTTCTGAACTTTAGAGCCCTTAATCCCCAACACCCGTGGATAAAACATGTCGCACAATTTGGTATGATGGTTTTAAAAGAGTATTGGGGTCAGGGCCTTGGCAGGGAGCTATTAAAGGCGCAAGACGTTTTTGCTCATGCACATGGAGTTAATCGAATTGAAGCTCACGTGCGAGTCGCTAACGAAAGAGCCGTTCAACTTTATTTGCGCAGTGGATTTCAAATTGAGGGAACTCGTCAGCAAGCAGCTATAATTGATAACCAAATTTGTGATGAATATTATATTGCAAAAATTCTAAAATCTGAGCCCCCAAAGTGGCTACCTCCGACCCTGAAAACAGATCGATTAATCCTTCGTCCGATAAATATCGGAGATGCTCAAAGCATATTTGACTACTCAAAAAATCCAAATGTTAGTAGATACACATTGTGGGAACCACATCGATCTCTAGAAGATAGCAAAGAGTTTATTCAAAACTATGTTTTTAAATATTACCAGCAAGCGGTACCAGAACCATTAGGGGTTGCCCTTAAGGAAGATGTAAATAAAATTATCGGCACAGTGGGATGCTTTTGGACATCTAAACAGGCAAAAGCGATGGAGCTTGCTTATGCCTTTGGTGAAGATTATTGGGGCAAAGGATTTGCGGCTGAAGCATCTCAAGCAATGATCGACTATTGTTTTAAGGAGTTTTCCCTTAAAAGAATCCAAGCCCGCTGCAAGATAGAAAATAAGGCCAGCAGCAGAGTCATGGAAAAAATTGGCATGACCTATGAGGGTACTTTACGATCCGCTGTTTTCCATCGAGGAAAATATTGGGATATGAGTTACTATGCAAAAGTGAAAGAACTATGAGTACAAAACTTCATCCGTTTCAGAATTGTGGTGCGTGCTGTGCAAAGTATAGAGTCTCATTTCATTGGTCAGAGACTCTGCCAGATTCTTTTAATGTCCCTGTTGATTTAACTTATCCCATCACCCCACATCTAGTTGCTATGCGAACAGACTCTCTAGAGAAGCACCGATGCGTAGCGCTCAAGGGTGAGGTTGGCAATCTAGTTTCATGTAGTGTCTATTTAAATCGACCAACTCCTTGCCGAGAGTTTGCAGTAAGCTATGAGAATGGGCTGCCTAATGAGCGCTGCGATCAGGCTCGAGCTTCTCGTGGTCTTAAACCACTGACGCCGAGTGATTGGGTCCTTGAGCTCAGCGAAACCCAAGTAAGACCGCTTTAGAAAAACAGAATCCACAGTAAACAAGAACCGAGTCTTATAAAACCAGACTTGAGGCCTAAGCTTTGCAATCCGATCTAATACATCTGCCAGAATCATTGAATTGGTTTTAGCAGTTTATGAAGTGCCAGAAAAGGGCACCACATTATAAAAAGGTTAGGAAAGTTTATGCTCAGGTTGATTGTACTCTCAGTTCTTTTTGTTTCGCTAAATGTGCATGCAAAAACAATTTTTAAAGGTGTTTCTAATTCCGGCAATCACTGCGTGGTTTCGTTAAATCCAGCAAATGATAATGTTAGTTTTAACTCAGTCGGTACAGGCTTTGGTTTTTATGCTTCTACTCAAGAAATTGATAGCATGGTAAAAAAAGGTCATCAAAAAATTCTTCTCGAAGGTGAAGACAGCAATCTTAAAGCAGCATTAACTCTTCATTACAATAAAGCCGGCGAACTGGTGTCAGCTTTTTATACACAAAAAAACTTCATGAAGGTGAAGCGCCTTAACTGCACTCAACTTGCTAAAAACGAGACAACTCGGAATTAATTCCAATCCTCTGGGCTTTTTCTAGTAATCCTCAAAATTTTAGAGGATAAGACCTCAGCGAGGTGAAACATGAAAAAGTCTTTATTTGTATCCGCACTTCTTTCCTTGGGATTTCAAGCACAAGCAATGACTCCCGCCGAGGGACAGGTTCTCTACGAAAAACGATTTGCTAGTGCCGAAGTTTACGAAATGCTTCATTACTGCGTTCAGGGATCAATGACGTGTCGAACACTTTCGTTTTATCGTGACGTGAACACCAAAAAACCAATCGAAAGTTTTCGCATCTCTTTTTATTCTGGTGAACGCATGGTGGGTGCCTCTGAATACTACGCTAAACTTCATAAGCACAATGAATATGCTCGCTTAGTTGATGGAACATTTGATGGAAAGGTTAACATCGATCGCGCCGATGAAGTGCAAACGGTTGAGAAATCAGAAAATCAGATTGTTATTAAAAATCTTTATATGCCTCGCCTTGGCACCACAGGTTATGTCGTGAGCGATTTAGTGTTTAATCAAGATTTGGCTTATTTAGATGGTGTTTCTAAAGACACTGCTGATCCTAAAATTAATGATAAGATTCGCATCGAGTATCCTCGACTAAAAAGATAGTTGTTATGGTAAGAATAGTGCCGTTCGCGGCACTATTTGCCTTGTGATTCCGGGCCCAGCCCACTCCAAGGTGGCAGTCGAATGTCCACCATTCTCGTAAAATTCAATAGTGATAGGATAGTACTGACCAGCTACTAGTGTTCGCGTAAAAGCATCTTCCATCACAGCATGATCATTCCAGCGATTCACAACTTGAGCGTTATCAAAATAGACGCGAACTCCGTCATCAGATCTCATATAAAAGGTAAATGAGCCAGATGCAGGAGCACGCACAAAGCCCGTCCATCTTACACTATATCTGTCACCTACGCCCAGAGGGGCAGTGCCAGTTCCTAAATTAAAGTTAACTGTTGTATCTATACGATTTCCAGCAAAAGTATTAAATGCCATCCCTGAATAGTAGGCGCCCAGGAGACCCACGCCCTGATCAACGCTAGAGCTAGCTCCAGAGGTGACGTTGACTGAGAGTTGCGTACTGAGGGCTCCAAACTCGGCAGTCACCTGAGCGCTACCGCTTTGCACACCGCTGATTTCTCCACTAAAGCCAAATGCATTAGAAGCTCTCAACACATTGCTGTCGTTAGTGCGCCAGCGCACAACATCTGTTAATTCAACAGCTCCGCCATCACTAAATTGACCAAAAGCTTTCAGTCTCGTTTTTGTAAAAGGCTCTAGCTGCACGCTAGATTTATTTAAATAAAGTGATGTTAGTGTTGCTGGCGTCACTGTGATTTGTTGAGTGCTGGTGATTCCTGAGCTAGCAGCAATGATGTTAAAGTTAACCCAAGAAGTTCCTGTCACTTTGTTTGTCATTTGACCAGACTCGGGTCCGCCTGAAATAATTTCGGCATGAGACGTATTAGAAGAAGTCCAAGTGATATTTTCTGTAATGTCTAACTCAAGGCCTGAGTTAAAACGCCCAAGAGCTCTAAACTTAATGCTCATACCTTTGGCAATTAATAAACTCCCAGGCCTTACTTCAATAGAAGTTAGTGAGTCATTAGCAATACTGAGCGTGCGAGTTACACTGAGTGTGCCAACAACTACTATTAGATCGCCACTTCCAGCGGATTCGGGAATAACTTCTAGAGTCTCATCACTGCGTTTTGCAAGAGATGCAATATTGGCATTTGAAAAACTCCACTTTGCCTGAGAGTTTAAATTTTCACTGCTGCCATCTGAGAATTGACCCATTACGGAGTAGGACCCTTTAAATCCCAGAGGAAGGCTTGATGGTCCAATAATTGAGATTGATTCTAGAGTTTTATTTTGAACACGCAAGGTGCCGGCCCCAAAGACACTTCCGCTTTGCGCGCGAATGTCTGTGATACCAACAGTGACTCCTCGCACTTTGCCATTAGTGGTAACTGTGGCCACAGCGGGGTCAAGAGAGCTCCACGTTACTTGAGAAGTTATATCTCGAAAGCTTCCATCAGAGTAAAGACCGGTTGCTCGATAGGATATCTCGGCGTTAACTGCCAAGTCTAAAACTGCAGGAGTCACATCAATTTCAAGTAAGGTGGCGCTGGAGACTATCACCGTGGAGCTGCGGCTCACCCCTTGCCATGTTGCCGTGAGTGTTGTCGTTCCAGCAGCCAGTGCCGTGACAACATTTCCCCCAGTGACCTCAAGAATAGCGCTGTCTCCCGAGCTAAGAGCGACTTGGGATGTGATATCATATTGCGAGCCATTAGAGTAAATGGCTGTTACTTTAGGAGTAAAGCTTCCACCAACAGATAACGTAGCGAGAGAAGGATTTATAGAGAGGCTTGAAATTGTGATATCATTAACAGTCAGTTGTCGCTGTTGGCTCTGCCCAGCAAACTGAGCTGTGACATGCGAAGTTCCTGCCTGAACCCCAATAACACGATGACCACTGAGTGATAGAATACTGCTGTCACCGACATTTAAAGTTGACCAGGGCGTAACAACCTGACTCGTGCCATTATTAAAATTGGCAGTAACTGTCAGTGCAAGCTCTCCATCTTTGGGGAGAGAAGCTCTCTCTGTGGAAACAGCAAGTCCAGTAACACTGGGACATTGAATTTGAATATTCGTAATGTTTTCGGTGCGGACAATGCCATCGCCGTTAACAAGTGTGCAGACAATATTTGGGTTTTGGGGGTGCTCTAAAATAGAGATTGAGTAAGCCTCATTACTTTTAATTTTTTGACTAAAACTAAAAGCCCCATTTTGATTGAGAGCAAGAACTTCTTCATTTAGGGACAGACGCAATTGCCCATAAGACAAGCCTGCAAGTGTTCCGCTCAAGCTAAACTCTTGTGCTACCGGCGAAGTGTCGGCAGGGGGAGGTGTTGATGCAGGAGGTGTTGGGTTGGTGGGGTTTGTCGAGCCCTTTTTAGAGCCCCCGCCACCACCACAGGCAGCTAAAGCAAAAACAACCGCTATTAAAAAAGGAACTAAATAGCGTTTCCTAAACATGAGTGACTTATCGGCAGCTGTGGTTAAAAATTAATAAAAATCCCTCAAAAAAGCCTAAATTTGGCTCAAGCTGACACAATTTGACCCTGTTTTTTGTTTCAAAATGAATATATCGCAATATGAGTGGTATGTAAGTTGATATAGGGTCAATAGCGTCTGGAGGCGTTATGCAGATCATTAGGCAGTTTCCACTTATTATCTTTATGGCTCTTACTTTCATGGCAAATCCAGCCAATGCACTGTCATTCGAGAACAAACAAAGTACTTTTAAAAGTTATCGAGAGTGGAAAACTGAAAAAGTCGCAGAAATTCAGAATCGCATCCAAAACTTAAGCCTACAAAAAGACCTTATTAAACGAAGTAAAGTGTTAGCTAGCAAAACAGAGGCTGGTCTCACCATCGAAACTCAAGTCGAGAACATTGACCGTCAGTTGCGTCAGGAGAGCATGAAGATGTCCCTAGCCCAAGATTTATCAGTTTCGGACTATTTTGTGGGCTATCTCACCAAAGTTGATAATAAGGGGGCTGCCATAAAAGAAATCTCCGGCCGCCTCAGTGCTGAGGAAGTTGCTGAGCTTATGAACGCCTATGCGAACTCGGTCTTTGGCACTCAGAATCAAGACCGACCCTCAGCGATTCCCGCGGCCATGCATATTGAGCCTGCCATCAAATAAAACCACCGCCCAAGCGCATCATAAAAAAATTCAAGGAGCACACCTTGACTAATTTCTATTCGGATTCATATTGGTTCTCGCAATTACTAAATACTGAATTTTAGGAGGTAAAAAATGGCTAAAGAATTTGGAGTACGTCCTCTCCATGACCGTGTTTTAGTTCGCAGAATGGCAGAAGAAGAAAAAACTGCTGGTGGGCTTTTTATCCCCGACACTGCTAAAGAAAAACCACAAAGAGGTGAAATTGTTGCTACTGGTAAAGGCCGAGTCACTGAAGACGGCAAAGTTTTGCCTCTAGAAGTTAAAGCTGGCGACAAAATTCTTTTCAGCAAATACGCTGGCACAGAGTTAAAGATTGAGGGCGAAGAGTACCTCATGATGCGTGAAGAAGATATCTTAGGAATTTTCCACTAATAATAGATTTCAATTTACAGGAGTAGAGAAATGGCAAAAGTATTAACGTTTTCAGAAGAAGCACGTTCACAAATCCTTAAAGGTGTGAACACTCTTGCAAACGCAGTTAAAGTAACTCTCGGACCTAAAGGTCGCAATGTTGTTATCGAAAAATCTTTCGGTTCACCTCTTATCACTAAAGACGGTGTGACTGTTGCTAAAGAAATTGAACTTGAGAACAAGTTCGAAAACATGGGCGCTCAGATGGTCAAAGAAGTTGCTTCTAAGACCAACGACGAAGCTGGTGACGGTACAACAACTGCAACTGTTCTTGCGCAAGCCATCTACAGAGAAGGCGCTAAGCTTGTTTCTGCGGGTCACAATCCAATGGCTATCAAGCGTGGTATCGACAAGGCAGTAACGACTGTTGTTGCTGAATTGAAAGCAATGGCAAAGCCTGTTAAGGGCTCTAACGAAGTGGCACAAGTTGGTTCTATCTCTGCAAACAACGATCAAGAGCTTGGTCAAATGTTAGCAGACGCTATGGATAAAGTTGGCCGTGAAGGTGTTATCACTATCGAAGAGAGCAAGACTGCTGCAACAGAAGTTACTGTTGTTGAGGGTATGCAATTCGATCGCGGTTACCTTTCTCCTTATTTCGTAACAAACGCAGAGAGAATGGAATCAGTTCTTGAGAACGCATACGTTCTTGTTTACGACAAAAAAATCTCTTCAATGAAAGACATGATTGGTATTCTTGAGGGCGTTGCTAAGCAAGGTCGTCAGTTATTGATCATCGCTGAAGATGTTGACGGCGAAGCTTTAGCAACATTGGTTGTGAATAAACTTCGTGGCACTTTGCACGTTTGTGCAGTTAAAGCTCCTGGTTTTGGTGATCGTCGTAAAGCTATGTTGGAAGACATCGCTATTCTTACTGGCGCAAAAGTTATCTCTGAAGACATTGGTCGCAAGCTTGAGCAAGCTACTGTTGCTGACCTTGGTGTTGCAAAACGTGTAGTTGTTGATAAAGACAACACAACAATCGTTGATGGTTCTGGCAAAAAAGCTGAAATCCAAGCGCGTGTTGCTCAGATCAAAGCTCAAATCGAAGAGACTACTTCTGACTACGACAAAGAAAAACTCAAAGAGCGCTTAGCTAAACTTGCTGGCGGTGTTGCGGTTATTCATGTTGGCGCACCTTCTGAAGTGGAAATGAAAGAAAAGAAACACAGAATTGAAGATGCTCTAAATGCGACTCGCGCCGCAGTTGACGAAGGTATTGTTGCTGGTGGTGGTACTGCACTTTTAAGAGCAGCTCAAAAAATCGATCTTGCTAAGTTTTCTGACGAAGAAGTAGCTGGTGCGAAAATCATCAAACGTGCTTGTGAAGAGCCTGTTCGTCAAATCGCTGGCAATGCTGGTTTAGACGGCGCTATCGTTGTTGATCGTATTATTCAGAATAAGTCTGTAGCTTTTGGCTATAACGCATACTCTGATGAATACACTGATCTTATTAAAGATGGTGTTATCGATCCAGTTAAGGTTGTTCGTTGCGGTATTCAAAATGCAGCGTCTGTATCTTCATTGATGCTTACAACTGAAACTATGATTGCTGAAGCTCCTAAGAAAGATGCTCCTGCAGCACCAGCACCTGGTATGGGTGGAATGGGCGGCATGGGCGACATGATGTAATCAGTCTTTCGCTAAACGCAAAAAGAGCAGGCTTAACCCCTGCTCTTTTTTTTGTCTTTTTTTAAAATAAGTAATCCACACCTAAAAACAACGTGGTCAGGCGGTGACTTGTGTCGGTGGCGGCATTAGTTCTATCAGTAGCTCCACTTAAATTTGAGGCATAATAATCGAAACTTAATTCCCCACGAATACGATATTTTTGTGAAAGAGCGTATTCGCTTGTCACTGCAAAAGAATTCATCTCAGTTCCGCGGGTGCTGTTACTATCACTCTCTGCCAAACTTTTTGTTATGAAGTACTTTAGGTCGGCACCCACATTAAGAGGGATTTCATTCGAAACAGGAAAGCTGCCACCAATATTGAGATAGAGCCCGCCATAGTTATGGTCTGCAAAAGCTAAAGGTGAACTTTTCGAAACAGTAAATTGTGACTGAGAAAATCCTAAACCGACTTGCCATTTGGGCCCAAAAAAATCGTTATCAAAAAGAACATTGTATAACAAGCGTGCATCATACTGATTGAGCGAGCCGTTGATCTTGTCAGGCGATGATCCCGTTAGATCATTTTCGTAAGAAAAAACTGACTGTCGCAATTTAAAACCAAACTGCCACTCTTTAGAAAACCACAGCTCACCTTGTGCCATAATTTCAGGAACGACACTATTGTTGCCCTCGATAGTGCCAACAGTTTGTAGAGAAGTTTGATGGCTATGACTGCCAAGGCCTAGATAGATTCCTAGTCGGCCAAACTGTGGTGCTGGCTCAGGAACCCACTCGGTTGGATTTTTACCAAAAGCAACTTGAGCGTCTGCTCTTGACTCCAGAGAACTCATTAGTTTGCCATCAGGGCCAAGCACCGGGAGAGGATATTGCTTAAACTCCATGCCTAAAACTTTAGAGCCAGCTTGAATTACGCCGTTTTCCTTTTCGAAAGTGATAGTGGCAAATGATAGAGCGTCATCAACCTTAAAGATTTGAATCTTTCCGATAACTTCTTTTTCGCTGGACACAATAAATTGATGTTTAGGGTGGCGGTTCAGCTTTAGAAACTGTACCACTGTCATTTCGTCATTAGCTTTAAGCCCGTAGTTATTGCCAACATTGATAGTGACTTGGTTACCTCGGCGCGAAAGTATCATGGCACGATAAGGAAGGCTGTCTTTTAAATTTCGAAAGAGTTTAATCAACTCTTCTTCAACTTCTTTAGTAGAAAATCCAGCAAAGTTTTTGATCTCACTTTGTGTGATGACTTTAGCATCTTGTGTAGAGATCAGCTGTAGGTTGATCTGAATCCCCGAAGGTCCTTTGATCAAGTGACCAATTAACAGCGCATCCACTTGTGAGCTGCGCTTGAGGTCGGTGATAGCAGAAGTATTGTTATCAAAAAATCCGAACTTGTACTTGCTCTTAATATTTTCTGGCAAATCCATTAGTGCCCATTGCTGATCAAACCTTACTGAATCACGTAAGATTCCATCTAGAGATTTGGCATAAATGTTGGAAACATTGTCAGTAAAAGGAGCGACAGCAACTCGCTTGATTCCTAGACTTTCATCCAAGGGATTTACAAAACGATTTTGAGATGAAACTTGGCCAACAGCTAGCTGTGACCACGTAAATACGAAAGCTAGAATATAAAATATGATCTTCATATTTACATTGTGCCTTGCAAAAAAAATTCGGTCAATTTGACATCAAGTAATTCGGTCTTAGAGCCGATTGTTTTTCTATGCTAAGACACGCATTACTTGGGCTTCTATTTATCACTCCAGGATCTCTATGGGCACAATCCTCTTTATTGGGGCTTGAAAGTGGCCGCTATGAGATCAGAAGTAAAACAAAAGAGGCAGCTGAAGAAAAGTCAGTTGGTAAGCAGCGTGGTCCAGCTTCGGTGGTAGAAAAAAAGCAAAAGACTTCCAAAGCGCGGCAAGTTGCCAGTGAATCCCAAAGTCAAAACATCGAAACTCAGACCCCTTCTTCTCCAAAGAACACGGTATCAAATGAATCTTTGATTCTACCTTCATTTAAATACAATAAATTAGAGCTATGGCTGGAGCCTTCTTATATTCAAATTGAAAGTAACTCTAATTACTCGCCTCGCGATTATAAAACAAATCTAATTGGTTTTTTAGTTGGAGGTCAGTTCTGGCTGTCAGAAAAATTAAGCCTTGAAGGCAAGATCATGACTTCTCTGGGTGGTTATATCGAAGACGATCAGACAACAGATTCCAATGTGACCAGTAACTTTGACGAGATCAAACTGGGAGTTCTGGGGCGACACTTCTATAGTGAAGAGTATAGGGGTCCCAAGGTTGATTTCAAACTGCATTATCTAGATAGTCAGCTGAGTTTAGGTTCAGATGCTGTTGCTAAAAGAGGCTTTAAAAGCTCAGGGCTAGGCGTAGGAGCCAAGTTGCATGTGCCAACTTCTGAGCACTTGAATTATAGTGTTAACTTAGAATTTTATCCTCGACTTGCACATACCGAAAGCACAGGCCCCAGCGGGTTAGGTTCAGGCTCTAGCCCGACAAGCTCTCGCATTGAAATGGAGTTTGGCGGGGAGTATTTTTTAAGCAATAAGGCGATTATTCTTTTTGGATTAGACTTTAAATACGAAAAGAATGTTTTCTCTGGTCAGGTCAGCAGTCCCGATCCTGTGGATAATCTGACATCTTCAAATGTTGGCGTAGAGTTCAAGACTCTGATGTTTAAGCTGGGCTATCGTTGGGGCCGTTAAAAATTATCTGATTTTAAACTTCAGCCACGGTACACTGTAAAGGTGAATAATAAAAGATTTGTAGTTGTTGATGATGCTGCTTTTATGCGAGAAGTGATCAAGCGAGTTTTGATCGATCTCGGACATACTTGCTGTGGAGAGGCGCGTGATGGTGATGAAGCCATAGCTATTTGTGCGCAGACCTTACCGGATTTTATCATCCTAGATATGGTGATGCCCAACAGAAATGGCATTCAGGTCTCAAAGGTTCTCAAAGAACAATACTCACATATTAAAATTATTGGCTGCTCTACTGTAGACGAAGAGAAGTTAATCTTTAAAGCTTACAAATCTGGTTTTGATGCTTACATCAAGAAACCTTTTGAAAAAGAAGATTTTAAAATAGTTTTAAGCAGAGTTTTTAGAAAAGAAAGTGAAGTGGCAAATGGCTGAATTTATGTTTGTGCTGAAGTCATTAATTTTTACTTGTATACTCGTCTTTGCATTGCAATTTGAGGTTGGCAATCAAACGATAGAACGAAGAGTTTTTACTTGGATTAGAAATTCTGAAACCAGTCTCTTTTTAAAACAAACGGCTCTTGGTGGAGTAAAGGTCACTCAAGATGCTATCCATAAAGCAAAGGGTCAGCTCATTGAAATGAGTTCTGACCCTAAGAGTTTTGATTCAAATAAAGCTCAAAAATAAATTAGCGAGAACCTTTTACAGTTTGGCCATTTGAGTTAGTAGTTGGCTTTGTCACAACTGCTTTTTGTGGATTTGTATTTGCAAACAAACCACCACCATTGCGGTGTGAACATTTAGGGTCAGCGTGAGCAACTGCAGCTAGAGTTAAAGTTAAAGTTGCGATGAGAAGTTTTGTTGTACGCATTTGAATCTCCTTTGTGCATCAGACGTTACACAAGGACTTAATGCTAAGGTCATGCCAAGCTTGCCACTCTAGAATTCTCTTTATTTGGATCTGGCGATAGGAGTATCACAAAATGAAACAGAGTGAGGCCCAAAAACAAAAAAGGGCGCATTTGTGCACCCTACTGTCTAAACTTTTGATAATCTCATAATGAGACAATGCCTTTATCTTGAACCTCGAACACCTTTGCTGCCAGAGCCAGTCTCATTATTAAGCCCGCCACCAGCTCCGGGTTTTGTATTGTCGCCGAGGCGACCGTGATAGAGATTCTTAATACAAGCTTTGTTGGGATCCAAACAACCCAATTCGGCAACACCCTGCCCATCACTGGTGATAGCAAGATTTGGATCCTCTCCTGGGTTGACTCCACGGTTGGCATCTTCTTGGGCAAAAGCAACCAGTCCAATAAGAGCAGGGAGGCTTATGGCTATGATTAATTTAATAAAAAATTTCATGTTCATGTTTCTCCCTAGAGATAGAGTTCAGCCGTAGCTGGGGCTATAATGTCTAACAAGTTATTGAAGGTGCTGGCAACTTGCATTGCAACGCTAGGACCCTCTTTGGACTCAACTTTGTTGATATCACCATTAGGTTTATAACTGACACGGATTGTGCCAAGACCTGGGCGAGTCACAACTGCGGGTTTTCCATACCGCTCTTCATACTGGATTTTGACCACCTTTTTAGCTTGATCAGTGATAGAAGCAATTCGCCCGCGAGCATCGTATGTCATGACAATGGATTGGCCCTCGGAATTTTTGGCAGTAACCAAGTTACCTTTGCCATCATATGTAAACTGAGTTGATCGACGAGAAACAACTTTGCCTTTTACGTCAGAATAGATGGTTGTCACGGCTGCAACTTTTTTGAGTGTTGGGTGATAAGCATACTCCATGCGAGTGCCAGGAGACTGCTTCACTTTAACTAAGCCATCTGGAAAATAATCATAAGTTATTCTTTCAGAGTTGCGGCGAATAGAAAGCGGCTTACCAAAAACTTCGTGGTAAGTGATATCAGTCACAGAGCCATTCACATCGGTAAGAACCCGCTGCAAATAAATCTGCCCATCTTGTCTTTGTTTGTGCCAAAATTCATAGCGATTGTCCGCCATGACTTCTTTGCCACAGACTTTCTTGGCTGTAGACCAATAGTGATTCTTTGGATCTTTAGGATTGAACTCATATTTATAAGTTTCTTGGCACTTATCACGATCCTGAAAGCCAATGACCCAGTCATTAGCAGCATCATACTTTACAGAGATAAATGTTTTATCCGGCCAAGTTGCCTTAACGAGGTTATGAAGCTCATCATACTGATAAGAGTACTCTTTTAACCAAGCATTTTTAACGTAAGAGAGATCGTCTAGATTTGAAAATCTATATTCGGCAGCAATACCATTAGGCCCTCGAATCATCTTGATTTTCTTATTTGGATAATAAGTGAATGAAAGGCGACGACTGTTGTTGTCTTCAATCGTCTTAATCATGTCTTTGTCATATTCAAACTTAAGAAAATTACCATTTTTATCGTAGATATGCGTGAGGCGACCTACTAAATTAAATCTCTGAGAGCTTCCATCGGGGAGGGTGCGCGTATAAAAAGTTTTATTAAATGTAAAGTGCTCTACTTCTCTGCCATTAGCAAAAAACTTAGTGCCTTCTTTTACGCCTACAGCAATTCCATATTTTTGAGCGTAATCAGAACGTAAATTATCATCTTCCAATAGTTGCGCAGCAAGCTGCTTCAGATAGCTATCTGTAAAGCTAACTTTTTTATCAGCTTTGATCTTAGCCATAATAGAATTAATGGTCTTAGTCACATCACTACGAGTAATCTCGCGAGGAGCAAAAGTTACTTCAAGACCGCCACCGCATTCTTTAACTCGAAGGTTTCCTTCAGCATTAATTTCAACAGAAGTTTCAAAATCAGAACACCAACCAAAGCCAAACATACCATTAAATAACGAGCGGCTATTATAAGTTCTAATAATCTTAAGATCGTAGCCTGAACCTGGGACATCCATATCTACCCAAGTATTGGAGTAGTTGGCATTCTTCATATCCACAAGAGCATGAGCTTGTAGAGAAAATAAAAGAGTAAAAGCGATAGCCTTGATCATTGTGTAAACCTCTTCCTTGAAGTCCTACAGATTTATTACACTTTAATTGTAACAACCTTCTTGATCATTATTCCACCGATTATTTGTAGGGCTAGCATTACGAACAGGAAAATCAGGCCTAGAGTCGTGGTGAACATGGGCTTCACAAAGCTAGGGTCCACGACCAAAAATACAGCCATTAGAATAAAAGGAATCATTGTGATAATTATCCCTTGCATTAGACCTTGGGCTGTAAGAGCTTGGATCTTTTTTTCAACCTTTTGTCGCTCACGAATTGTAGTCACGATAGTGGCAAAAGTCTCAGCTAAGTTACCACCAGTTTCCTTTAGGATATTTATCGAAGTTACAAACATCTGCACATCGGGTTTAGCAATGCGCATGCCTAAATCATTGAGGGCACTCTCAAAGCTGTCACCTACTTGCATTTGGTAAAGAACTTGATTGAATTCAGCTTTGATTGGATTTTTCATGATCTCAACCACTCGGCGCATGGATTCCTGAGGATTGGATCCCGCTTTGATTCCGTTGGACATAATCGTAAGACCATCGACCATTTGATCCACAAATGCATTACAGCGTTTGTCGTACATCATTTTAACGAGTGGAAGGGGCAGATTCCAGCCAACAATTGATAAGATTGCGCCAAAAACAAAACCAAGGACAATATTAGGCCACACGGCTAAAAAGACTATGGCTCCCAAACCAAAAGAGATTAGGAGCATAAAAAGTGTAACTTTCTTTTCTGAGATGTCATTGCCCATAAGCTTTAAAAGACGCATGACTTCGTCCTTATTGCCTAAGCTTTTCTTCTTTAAAAAGTCGATAGCTTTATCAGCAAAATTATAAACTAGAACAAAAATCAAAATTCCAAAAAGAGGAACAACGATCCAATCGTTAAAGAGAAAGCTCATTATCTACCTCCTCCATCAGTTCCCGTCTTTTTTAATCCTGTAGCAGTACCACTTGGGAAGACGGTAGACTTTACTGGATTAGCTGTTGGCGAGCTTTGAGTTGGTTGTGGCGGCTTTTGTTCATTTGAGAAAATCTCTCTCGGGATAACCACTCCCTTGTCTGATAATTTTTGAATAAATGAAGGGATTGTCCCTGTTGCTTGAAACACGCCTTGAATGCGGCGATTCTTATCGTAACCAGTTTCTTTAAACTTAAAAATTTCAGCTAAAGTTACAACTTCCCCTTGTATACCAGCAACTTCAGTTACCGAGATAATTTTACGACTGCCATCAGACATTCGTGAAATTTGCACAATCAAATTAACTGCACCTGAAATCTGTTCACGAATAGCACGTACTGGTAATTCCATCCCAGCCATCAAACAGAGTGTTTCTAAACGTGCCACGCATTCGCGAGGCGAGTTGGCATGAGTTGTTGTCATCGAACCATCATGACCTGTGTTCATGGCTTGTAACATATCTAGTGCAGCACCATCACGGCACTCACCGACGATAATACGATCTGGGCGCATACGCAGAGCATTCTTAATCAGATCGCGGATAGTAATCGCATTATTTCCTTCCATTGAAGGAGGACGTGTTTCTAGTCGTACTACATGCTCTTGTTGTAACTGCAATTCAGCCGCATCTTCCACTGTAATCACACGTTCGTTTGAAGGAATAAAAGATGAAAGCATGTTAAGTAATGAAGTCTTACCTGAACCAGTACCACCACTGATAACAACATTGAGACCGTTTTCAACACAGATTCGTAAAAAATCGATCATGTTCTTGGTCACGGAACCATAATTGATATAAGCTTCCGGCGTGATGCCACCTTTTTTAAACTTACGAATGGTCAAGGCGGGTCCATCGATTGCCAAAGGTTCAATAACAGCATTCACACGAGAGCCATCTTTTAAACGCGCATCCACATAAGGGACAGATTCATTTATCTGACGCCCTAGAGGTGTAACAATTCTTTCGATAATACGACGAAGGTGATCGTTAGAAGTAAAGGCAACTGGAGCGAGCTGCACCTTACCGCTTTTTTCGATAAAGACTTTTTGGGCTCCATTGACCATGATTTCTGATACATCTTTATCAGCAAGTAAATCTTCTAGGGGCCCTAGTCCTAAAGCTTCTTCAAGAACTTCTTTAATAATCTTCGAACGCTCTTCACGTGAAACCTCTCCCGCCTCACGATCGACGATCAGTGTGATTTCTCTTTTGGTTTTTTCTCGGATTTCTTTCTCTTTGTCTTCGTCCCGATTGCTATCTACGAGAAGTTTCTTTAAATCCACAGTGCGAATAAGTTCATTGTGAATTCTAATTTTTAAAAGGGTTCGAGGGTCAATATTTTTTAAGCTCTTGCCTTCTCCAGAAGTTGCTGGGTTGGCATTTGCAGTCTCTGATGCAATAGTTGGTTTAGGTCGAGAGAGTGACTTTAGTCGCTGCAAGACTCCGCCGGTTAGTTTTCTGACGCAATCATAATAAGAGCCAGTGAGAGGTGTCTTTGGCGCAGAAAGTACAAACGGAGTGTACTTCTGAAGTGCCATCATAGATGTCACTTCGTCTGCAGGCAATAAACCTATGGGTGCTAGCTGTAATTGCCCCGCTATCACTTGCGGAGAAATTCCTGTGGGCGAAATTTTATTTATCACCAACTGAAACATATCTTTAGGGTATGTTTGAGATAAGAGTTCGTTGATCAAGCGCTGTGTTTGTGTGACCACCAAAACTTCTGGTGTTGTCACGATCATAGCAGCCGTGGCATCAACCAAAACGGTGTGTTGCATCGGACCGATGTCGTTACCACAATCGACAACAATAAACTTAAAAGTCTTTGAGAAAAAATCTAAAATTTTGGCGAGGTGTTCTGGGGCGACATTCAAACTTTCTTCGGGGCCTCGTACCGCTCCTACGTAAGCAAGCCCAGAGGGATGCATGGTCACAAGTTGATTGATGGGAGTTGAGTTAAGCGAGCCTTGGAATGCGGCGATTTCTTTAAGAGTTTTAATGGGCTTTAAGCCCATGATAACGTTTTGATCACCTACTGATTTACTATCAATATCGATCAGTAAAACTTGGCTGCGCAGCTCGTTCATAAGTGCGAGTGCAAAGTTAGCTGCAAAAATGCTTTTGCCAACGCCACCTTTGCCACCAACGACTGCTATCAAATTACAATTGGGATTTATAGCCAAAACAAACCTCCGCAGTTTGTTTTCGGATGAAATGAGATAAAAATTTACGAGACTAGACTATAGTCCTAGTCTCGTAGGCGGAACTTTTTCTTAATCTGTTCTGAACCAGCGCTTGCCGATGTTTTTACAATTGGTGTAACAAAAACCACAAACTGACTTTGATTGCGGCTAAAGTCTTTTGAAGCATAAAGGGAAATAATCGGATTTTTTGCAGCCTTATTTGGATCGTTATACAAATTGCTCGAAGAGTTTGTGATCAAACCACCAATAGCTGCCGACTGGCGATCCCGCACCGTTACTATGGTGTTCACTTTATTATTAGTGATAACTCCACCAGAACCCATAGCGCCGATGGCAAATTTGATGTCTAGCTTAACTGATGCAGATTTATCCTCGATAATTCTAGGAGTGATATTCGAGGAAATCCCGACGTCAGCAAACTGAACAGTCTGAGTATTATTAGGGCCAGATGTAGAATAGGGATATTTTGACATCTGTTCGATATTTCCAGCAGCACCGTCTTCTACGATCAGTGAAGTTGATTCAAGAACTTTTGCATGACCGTGAGACTTTGCCCAGTTTAGTTTAGGTAAAAGGTTATCAATGATGCCTGTTATCTGTGATGTAAATCCACCAGGTTGGCCTTGGCCAAAAGAAAAACCTGCCTGGCTCTGATCTTGGAGTGTCGGAGTCCACTGAAAGTTGAAACCTTTAGTGTAAGACTTAGAAAGCTCAACATAGTGAACGACAAGCTGAACCATCTTTTTAGGAGGTGCTGCTTCTGCCTCTTTAATTTTGATCAGGTTGATAATGCCATCATTAGCGGGACGACGTTTTTTAATAACGCCTTTTTCTTCTGCAGCATCTACTACCACATCAGGCATATAGGCTTTAGCAATAGTTTCTGCTTCCATTTTTTCTTCAGCACTCTTTGCCCAGCCCTGAAGAACAATTTTATCGTTGAGTGCACGGACTTCAATTTCAGGATTATTAATATCGCGAGAAATGAATTCAGCAATTTTCTTTTGTGCTAGGGGACTCAAAGAGACTAATGAAGCCGCTTGACTGCCGTATTGAGAAACTACTGAGTAAATTCTGGAGAGATCTTTAGGTAAAAGAATTTGACCATCAACAACAACTTTGTTGTTCACAATCTTAATTGTGATGCCTTCAATGTCAGAGAGAAGGGCTTGAATCTCTCGTACCACTTTATCAAGTTTGTTCTTTTTTACATCGACACGATATTCAGCAACAATTTTGTTGTTGCGCTTATCATGAACTGTCAAAGTTCCAAAGCCTTCACGCAGTGGAGTGAATCTAAATACATTGATCTCTTTTGAATAACTTACGGAAACAATCTTGCGAAAGTCTCCCTTGAGGATAAAGTTATCAGGCATAGGCGGAAGTTTTTCGTCCTGCTCAACGCCTAAAGTAAGATTAATAAACTTACGGCTACGATATATTTTTTCGTCGCCAGTAGATAATGAGTCAAAATAAGTAGGAGTCTCAGGAGCACTGGCTTCTTCCTGAGCAATGGCAAACGGACTCATCAAAGCAAAACTAGAGAAAATGACTAAAAAGAGAGCCTTTTTATTCGTAGATATTCTCTTCATGTCTTCCTCCCCCATATCAAACAAAATTAAAGTGTCCTAAATCCATTTGGTGCTGGAGCTGTTCGGCGCTGCTGTGTTGGAGCCGGAGCTACTGGTCTTGGTGCCATCACAGGCGCTGGAGCTGGTGGCATCATCCCCACTGGCGACACATCAGGTGGCAGAGCGCGGCCAGCAATGGACTCTGAAGTTGAGGCCGGCAAACGAGGAGGCTTGCCTCGATCATTAGGATTTCTCAACGCTAAGAAGAGATTGCCTGGTGCTGTTGAGAGAATATAAAAGAGATCTTGTGCCTCTTTTAAACCAACCTCAACGGTGATCGTGTTGTATTTAGTATCACCAGTTAAATTCATTTGTGTGACTCTTTTTCCAGAGGCATCTACTTCGAATGTTCGTGGAATATTATTTACAACACTAATACCAGTTGCCAAGACTGGAACATCTTGCTGAAGAACAACAACTTCGCGTCTTGAGTTCACGCCTCGTCCGCTATCTACAGCTGCAAAAATATCTACTCGATCGCCGGGGCGAATAAGTTTTGCCACACCACGAACTTCATCAACAGGAATAGTGATTGCTCGCATGGTTGGTGCAACCTGCAAAGCAATACCTGTATCAGGACCTGGTGTTAACAGGTGATTTGTTGCTATAACTTGACCTTTTTTAATTGGCACAGCCGCTACATTCCCCACGATTTCTTCTGGCAGAATAATCGCATCCTTATGAACAAACTGCTCAGGCATTTCACTTACTTCTAACATTGTATCATAGATTGTCTGCATTTCTTGAATATCTTCTTTGGCAATCACCACTCTTCTGGTTTTGCCAAACTTTTTGTCATACTCTGCTTTCTTCTCTTGAGAGTAGGAATACATGAGGAATGTCGCAAAGATACCTGCGAAGATGGAGATCATTAAATTGCGTGATTCTGTCGATCCCATTTTGAGACTCCTTAAGGCTTACAGCGTGCATTTAAGCACATTCCATAAGTTGTTTTTATCCAGATCGGATTTACCGATAGGGATTCATTTCTGATTGAATCATCTAAATCTTGAACTTTTTCTACATGATCTTTGGCGGAGCTAGTGCCGAGATCGACATCTCTTTGAGGTTGAAAATCAAAGTGATCAATGGGTCGGCTAGTAGCATACCAAGTGAGTGCGTCTGATTTTTTTTCGCTGACAATGCCATGAATCCGCACTTTAGCTTTGTCATAGTGAATGGAGTCATTATTTAAAGGTGAAAAGTATGTGAGACTAGCGCGGTGACGATAAGTTTCAAATGCATAGTTTCTTGCGGCAACTGAGTTTTTAATACCAGTGTGAATAGCGCCGAAGAATCCTAAAGAAAAATTGAGCAAAAGAATCAAGACTAAAAGAATTGGAATCATCTCAAAGATGGCCATGCCTTTTTGATTTAAATGAGGGCGATGTTTTTTTGAAACTAACATCCGTTATCCTCCATAGGCACATAAGAGGATTTGCCTCTACCAACATAACTACCATAACGTTGTCCAGAACCCGTAGCGGGCATTCTGCCAATAGCATCATATCTCTGTTTTACTTGTAGATCGAAACACTCTCTAAAGCTTGGTTCTCGCAACATGATCGCATTAATTTTTGTCGCAAACTCAGAGCCATCTCCCTCTAAGGAAGTAGAACCGAGCATGGCAATTCTAAGCGACATGAGTTTGGGTTTAAAATCAAATCGAACACCAGTGTAGATCGATCTGCGAGGGTCGTGAGCTTTATCCTGTTGACCGTACTCTTCTCGAAAATCAGTTCCAGAAGGGCCTCCAGGACGCACTTCTAGTTCTTTGGAAACTATAAACCAAGTATCACCGCCAGCGCTGAACAGCGGCTGCAAAGTCTTACTTGCTAAGAGTCCTTCATATTTTTTTTGCGCAGCTGCCACTTGGTTATCAATACCTAGATCTGCCCCAGCCATAGCTCGAGCACTCGAAAAGGCCATATATTGTGCAATTTCAACCATAGATAAGGTAAAAGTCACAGCAAAAAGAACAGCGGACACCCCAGCTGCGATCACTAAAGAAAAAATAAAATCAGCACTGACCATGCCTCTTTCATTTTTAATCTGCTTTAGTAATCTCGTCTTTGCCATCTTTACTCTCTCTAATTTCTTGGGTCATAGGAAAGAACTCTATCTCGTTGTGCTGGATGATTCTGGCAGGCATCTTTTTGCGGTGCCCAGCTGCCACACTCAATCATTCCGTTGACCTTGGCCCAAGGGCCACCAATCAACTTAGCTAAGAGCTGTTCTTCCCGAATCATGTTTGTCGTCCATAGAAGGGCCGAGACCATAATCAGCATGATCAAAATTGTCTCGATGGCAAACTGCCCTCGAGAATTTTTAAAAGAGAACTTGCTGATGGACGGATCCAAGATTAGTAATCCTTGTCCCAGTTGATGCGATTTCCATTAATTCGAAATCCATCACCTGTTGCGATTTGTTTTTCAACTCTCGCAGCCAATCTCGGGGCACCCTCTCTAAAGGCATCTTTGGGAGCTGAAATAAAGAATTTCAGCCCAATTCCAAAAACAGCAATGAGGAGGAGAACATATTCGATTGTCATGACTCACTCCCAGCAGTGATCTATTCAACTGCTTGAATCTTATTTTGTAGATCGCCGATTTTCTCTTCCATAATCGTTTTAATACGATCTTTGAAAAGAACTACCAACGCCACTACCACTACGAGCAAGAGGATGTACTCGGTCGCACCCTGACCTTTTTTGTTTTTTAATAATTTTTTCGAAAAGTTTCTGAAATTCATCATAGATGGAATCCCCCTTTCATATTTCATCGGCGAAAGGCTGGAGTCTCTTGAGGGGACATTTAAAACTTTTAACTTGAAATCTCATTCTGAGATGAGCGATGTAAAATGAGTGAACAGAACAGAGAAGTGGTGGCTAAAGTCTAGTCATGCTCAGCACCTCAAGTTGTTTTTCAGGACTCTTGACTAGATGAGCTTTATTCGTTTTAATGGAGACATAATATTAATAATTTGGATATGTTCTCTGGGGGGAGACTTCATGCAAAAACAATTGGTGCTTCTATACGCATTATGCGTAGTCACACTGTTCTTAGTTAACGTCTTTGTTTCTTAAGAGTCTTAGTTTTTGAGGTGGTAAATGCTTGGGTAATTACGACCAAGCTCCTCAGAATCCATTCCGTATCCAACTACATAGCGATCATCTATAGTTCTACCTATATAATCAGCTCGAATCGGCAATTCACGACGTGCAGGTTTGTCTAATAAAGTAACGATTTTGAGTGATGCTGGCGATGAGGCCAACAAACGATTTCTTAAAAAGCTCAAAGTTCTGCCAGTATCGATAATTTCTTCGACGATAATGACGTGTTTGCCAGCGATATTAACAGAGATATCTTTAACAATTTTAATAGCACCGCCGCGCTCAACAGCTGTGACGTGAACAAAATCAACCTGTTGAGGTAAGTCTATTTTTCGCATTAAATCTGCTGTGAGATGAATGGATCCGCGTAAGGGACAAATAAAAATCAGCTCTTTTCCTTCATAGTCGGCTTCAATCTGAGCAGCCAATTTTTCCACAAGCTCAGCGATCTCTTCGCCCGTTAAAAAAGGAACCATAGCGTCTTTAATTTGTGCCATAAACCAACCCAATCTTATTACAGTTCGACAGAAGTAATCCCAGCAGCTTGTGCCATCTTTAAATTTCTGAGGGCTTCCGGATGCTGAGGATCACGAATGAGAACATTCTCCCATTGTTCCGTCGCTTCAGCAATATTGTTCGAGTTATAATAGATAACCCCAAGCTTTAGGCGAGCTGGTATAAAGTGTGGGTACTCACGAATCAAAGCTTTTAGATCTTTGATGGCACGGTCCTGATGCCCAAGCTGTACATAAACCTCAGCAATTCTCATGGTGATCTCGGCTCTTCGCGAGGAGAGATTCTGAGCCTTTAAAAGTTGCTCTAGAGCTTCTTTGTAGCGTTTGTACTGGTAGTAGAGGTCTGCTAGTTCTTCATGTTTAGAAGCAAGCTTTTCATCAATATGCGGATCTTGCTTTCCAGACTTCTTTTCAAGTTGAGTCTGTGCTTCTAAAAAGACTTGCTTACCTTCTTCGTATTTTCCAAGGTCATTGAGAATAATAGAAAGACCCACGCTGGCATCTGTATAGGTAGGGTCAATCTCTAAAGCTCGCTTAAATGTTTTGATGGCTTTTGAGAATTGCCCACGATCATAATACATGGTTGCCAACATTTGAAATACTTCGGGGTTGCGAGTGCCATTGAGTAACATCTGATTTAAAATAGGCTCAGCTGTTTTGTAATTACCATTAATAAAATAACCACGAGCTTCAGCTAGCATTTCGTCTGTTAGTAAATTCATTACTGAATCTCCTTCAGAGCATCTTTAGCTTCAGAGGTGTCGCCAAACTTAGTTGTGAGAATCTTCTTGTAGCGTTCAAGCTTATCTTTTTGCTCTGTCTTGGCAGCGCAAATTACCATGCGTGCCAATGCTTTTTTCTCAAAGCCAAGCCCGCCGTACTCTGCATAAAGTCCTTCATAGCGAGTGAGTGCACTGTCGTATTTTTTTCTGATAAAGTAGAAGTCAGCAATGTACTCTTCTTTTTCAGCCAGCATGCGGATAGTTTTAGTGCGATGCTCAGTCGCTTCAGCAACATAAGCTGAATTAGGATAGAGCTTTAAAAAGTCACTGAAGGCTAATACTGCATCTCGAGCTAATGATAAATCTCTGTCGATTGTCGGTGGTAGTTGTTTAAAAAAACTCATACCAATACGAAACTGGACGTAATCAATCTGGGCATGACGGGGGTGTAGCTCTTTAAAGTTTTGATAAGCGATTTGTGCTTCACCAAAAGACTCTTGCTTGTAATACACATCTGCAACAGCGAGTTCAGCTCTGGTGGCAAAGTTGGAATAAGGGAATTTATTTCTAATTTCGTTGTACCGGCGGATAGCTTCCTCATAGCGATCACGATTTTCGAAATCCTGAGCTATAGCGAACGCCCCTTCGGGGGTTGAGGCATCTCGATCCGTTGAGGCACAAGAAGATAAAATCAGTAATAAGAATCCAGCGGTTATGACTCGCAGCGCTTTAATCATAGGCAGATTTTAAAATCTCACCTCGACCAAAGTCAACAAACTGCGGCAAAGCAGGCTGTTAACGCGGGACTGCGCAGGTATTTTTAATAGTAGATCAGTTTAGCGTTAGCTGGTGCCCAGCCACCATTTCCATCACGAGTGCGAAACTGCCTCCAACCATTTTGTTCCTGAATAAACAAGACCTCTTCCCCAGCACCAATAGTTTCTAGGACAAGGTCATCTGCTTTGGGTGTTGCTCGTAATTCGATGGTTGCGGTCATCACTGTGGCGCGAACTTGGTAATTATAATACCCAGACCAAGCAGTTAAAATAACAAGAGAAACTAAAAACAGGGTGGTGGTCCAAATGATGGGACCCAAGCTAGGGGGCGGCATTTCTTTTTCTTGGGCCTGCTTTCGCAACTTAAGATGGCGAGAGATTAAAATTATAAAAACCGTCATTAAAAGCCAAATAGCCAACAGCAAATAGTCTTGGGGAAGGGTGCGCAATGTTGCATCTAAACCCAATGGTAGTGAAGGGGGGATGACTTGGTAGCCCAGCTTTTTTTCTGCATAATGGATAGCTTCTTTTAATCGAGAGTCTTGAGGGGCAAGGGTCAAAGATTTTCGGAGATAGCCAAGAGCGGGACCTTTGTTTTGTTCTTTGAGCTCTATAAGCGCTAAATTGATATAGCTTTCTGTTTTGAGGAAATCGGCCTCTTTCGACTTTAAGAATGAATCTCGCGCTGAGTTGAGGTTGTTTTCTTGGAAGTAGCGAAGACCTTGTTGAAAGTCATCATTTGTTTGCGCATTGGATACAGCAAAAACAACGCTCAACAGTAAGGATAAAATAAAAAATCTGCAGGTGGCCATCATTGGTCTGATTGTATATCAGTAACCTTGTCTTAGTCTATAGCGCCAGATAGACTATTGAAGCATTTCACATAGAAAGGTCTGTGTATGAACCATCTTATTGGGCAAAAAATTAAAGAGTCACAAAAAGTGCAACAACTCGTGCAAGAGCTTGCAAAAGAAGTCAGCCAAATCAATGCAGAATTACCAAAAGTTTCAGGACCTAAGTCTGAACTAAAAGACTCTGCTCAATCTACGCTAGATCTCATCGGCAAATTGAGAGGCCGTCCATTGCATTACCCATTTATGGGCTCTGGAGCTGGGCGTGGACCTTATGTGGAAGTTATCGATGGTAGCGTAAAGTTAGATCTTATAAATGGAATTGGAATTCACTTATTTGGCCATGGTCACCCTCGAGTGATGGAAGCTGCTATTCGCGGCGCTCTTTCTGATGTGGTCATGCAAGGAAATCTTGAACCTAACAAAGAGTACTTAGAGTTTACTCAAAAATTAGTTGGTTGGGCCTCAAAAAACAGCCGTCTTCGCCATGCGTGGTTTGCAACTTGTGGAACTATGGCAAATGAAAATGCTCTGAAGATTTGTCGACAAAAAAAATCACCTGCAAAGATGATTATTGGTTTTAAAAATTCATTTGCTGGTCGTTCAACTATGATGGCGGAACTCACAGATAATCCTGCCTACAAGCAAGGCTTGCCTGACTATAACGAAGTTTTGCGTATTCCTTTCTATGATAAAAAAGACCCTCAATCGACAGAAAAAACTCTCGCAGCCATGAAAGAACACGTGCAAAAGCATGCGGGAAATATTGCCTGCTTTACTTTTGAGCCCATGTTAGGCGAAGGAGGATATCAAGCAGCTCCTAGAGAGTTCTTCCTACCTCTTTTGGAGGTTTGCCGTGAAAATCAAATTCCAGTTTGGGTTGATGAAGTGCAAACTTTTGCACGCACGGGTGAACTTTTTGCTTTTGAGACCTTGGGCATTGGAGAATATGTCGATGTGGTCACAATTGCAAAAACAGCACAACTTGGCGCCACTCTCTACACAGAAGAATTTAATCCCAAACCAGGTTTGATTGCGGGAACTTTTTCGGGCTCAACAGTTTCCATGACTACTGGTATGGCCATGTTAGAAATGCTGCAAGAAGGCTACCTCGGTCCTCAAGGGCGTATCATGCAGATTCATAAAAAGTTTATCGATGGATTTAACCGTCTTAATGAAACAACATGCAAAGACAAAGCTCAAGATGCAGGCGGCATGGGATTGATGATTGCCTTTACTCCTTTTGAAGGAAAGAAAGAGCAAGTTGATAGCTTCTTAAAAAAGCTTTACCACAATGGGATCATCGCTTTTCCGTGTGGAAAAGATCCTGTGCGTGCTCGTTTCTTAGTGCCTGCGATTATTCAGGATGAAGATATCGATTTAGCTTTGAAGATAATTGAAAAAACCCTTCTAGAAGGTGTGTAGTTGAATTTTATTGAAAGTTGCCGTCAGTTTATTGCAATTGATACCAGCACTAGCGTTGGCAGTGCTGAGGCGGCATCATGGTTAAAGAATTTTGCGCAAGAGTTAGGTCTTGTTGTTGAATCTCAAGAATTTGTTTTTGGAGATCGCAATGAGGCTAATTTAGTTATTCGCCCTAAGAATTCACAGCGCCAGAATATGGATTTCTTATTGCAAAGCCATATGGACACAGTGGATCCAGGTCCTTTTCATGCTTGGGCAAATACAAATTTTGATCCCTTCTTTGCAACCATCGAAGATGGTTATATTCACGGCCTTGGAGCTGCTGAAGTAAAGTTGGATCTGTTAACCAAGATACGGGCTCTAGCGCAGTTTAAAGACCATCAAAACTTTGTATTAAACCCAGTGTTCGTTGCTACTTTTGGCGAGGAGACAGGCATGCAAGGAGCTTTGCGAGTTATTCGCAAAAACCTAGTGCATCCTAAGTACGCTGTTATTTCTGAGCCAAGTGACATGAGCATTATCAATGCGGCTAAGGGTTTTGCGCATGTCGAAATTCAAGTCCCTTTTTCTAAAGAAGAGCTAGAGCATCGAAGCAGTCACGACTTAACAGAATCAACATCCACTCAGTCCAAACTATTCAAAGGGAAATCCACACACTCATCCACACCCCATTGGGGTGAAAGTGCTATTAAAAAACTATTCAAGCATTTAGAGCAACTACCGCGCGGTCTTACAATTATGGCAGTTGATGCAGGCACCAACTTTAATTCGGTCCCCGCTCAAGCATTTTTAGAGTTAGATTTTTTCTCAAACAGAGAGGCAACAATTGCTGAAAGATTGATTCGAATCAATCAAACGATCGAGACTCTAGAAAGTGACATCTCACTTATTAAGGATGATCGCTTTATGCCCAATCATTCAACTTTGAATATTGGGATAATGCGAACCCATGAAGATCACATTTATCTTTCTGGTACATGTCGTATGTTGCCTTCAATAAACCAAGAGACCTACGAAAAGTGGATGGCAAGGATTCATGCCATTTGCACTGAAGTGGGAGCTACCTTTAGAGTTGTGGATTACAAAAAACCTTTTTCCACACCAGACAATTCTATTTTGGTTAAAGCATGCGTCGACACTCTAAAGAATTGTGGAATTGAAACAAAGGTGCAAACTCTTCCGTCCACCAACGAAGCATCATTGTTTTCACGCATTGGTGTTGAATGTGTTTGTTTTGGTCCTGGTACTCGTGAGGATAATATTCATACGCCAAATGAAAGAGTTAAGTTGTCAGACTTGGAACTGAGTGAACAGTTCTATGTAAAGTTAATTGAAAGGTTTTGTTTATGAGCTTTCTGATCAGGCCTGTGCGCCATGATGACCTTGGACAATTAGTGGATCTTGCTAAACAGTTTAATCTTTTGAATTTACCCGGCGATAAAAGAGTTCTGTCAGCTAAGATTGATAGATCCGAACAAAGCTTTGCGGGTAAACTTGAAAAAAGCCAAACTGAATACGTCTTTGTTCTAGAGGACACAGAAGAAAAGTTAATTGTTGGCAGTTCGTTAATTATGGCAAAACACGGTACAGAAGAAGTACCCCACAATTATTTTAAAATTTTAAAGCGTGATCATTTCTCAAAAGATTTAGGCATTGGATTTATTCATCAAATTCTAAGGTTTCAAGTTGATGTGGATGGTCCAACAGAAATTGGTGGTCTTCTTGTAGATAAGACCTACCGTCGTAGACCAGAAAAGCTTGGCAAGCAGATTTCATTGGGTCGTTTTGTATTTATGGGCATGCATCCTCATAAGTTTGAATCTCGGGTTTTGTGTGAGCTCACGCCACCACTCACAGAAGAGGGGCGCAGTGAATTTTGGGAAGCTCTGGGGAGAAGATTTACTGGATTGCCTTATCAGGAAGCTGATTTGCTCTCTCAAACCAACAAAGAATTTATCGAAAGTCTTTTTCCAACTGAAGACATTTATCTTTGTTTGTTAGATTCAAAAGCACGTTTGGTTTTAGGGCGAGTCGGTGAAGCCACCAAGCCAGCACAACATCTCCTCGAGAGTATTGGGTTTGAGTATTTAGATGAGGTAGATCCTTTTGATGGCGGACCTCACTATGGTTGTGATCTCAAGGATATTCGCCCCGTTCAGCAAGGTAAGCGTTTAAAAATTGCTGAGTTTTCGAATCCTTCTTACAAAGATCATTGTTTAGTTGGTATTGGTGACGAAGACTTCAAAGTGACTTTGTGTCCTGTGGATATCCGTGGGGATGAAGTTTGTATCCCAGCTAAGCAGCGGGCCCTTATGGAAGCAGACATTGGTGTCGATGTATTTGTTTCTCCCTTTCATTATGAAAAGAAAAAGGATTAGTTTATGAACTACCTAGGTGATTATATTAATGGTCAATTTGTTTCCGTTACTAAAGGTGATGGGGAGTTTAAAAATTATAGCCCAGCAGATCTGAAAGATCTTATTCTGACAGTGCCTTTTAAGCATGATCATGTAGATCGTGCCTGTAAGGCAGCACGGAAGGCTTATCCTGCTTGGGGCAGACTGTCGCTTGCTGAGCGAAAAAGTTATCTTTTAAAACTAAAAGAAGTATTTGATCGTGAGGCCAATCGCATTGCAGAAATTATTTCTCGCGATACAGGCAAACCACTATGGGAAGGTTTGACTGAAGCCAAAGCCCTCTCTGCAAAAATTGACATTACTTTGGAGCATTCCTTAAAGCTTGTGGCCGAAGAACATATTCCTAATGCTCTACCGGGCGTTGAGGGAGTTATTCGTTACCGTTCTCGTGGCGTGATGTCAGTAATTGGGCCATTTAATTTTCCGGCACACTTGCCAAACGGCCATATAGTTCCAGCGCTTATAGCTGGCAATACCATTGTCTTTAAGCCCTCTGAGCAAACTCCTGCTGTCGGTCAGATTATTGCTGAATGTTTTCATCAGGCCGGCTTCCCAGAAGGTGTTTTTAATTTAGTTCAAGGTGATGGTGAGACTGGAAGACTCTTGGTGAGTCATGATGAGGTCGATGGCGTTTTATTTACAGGCTCTTACGAAGTGGGTCTAAAAATAAAACAGGAAACCATGACTCAATATAATAAAATATTGGCTCTTGAGATGGGTGGTAAAAATGCAACTGTTGTGTGGGAAGATGCCGATTTAGATAAAGCCATATATGAATCACTCGTTGGTGCTTACATGACAAGTGGGCAAAGATGTTCATGCACTTCTCGTATCATCGTGCATCCTAAAGTTGCGGATCAGTTTATTCAAAAGTTCTATGAATCTGCAAAACGACTGACCATTGCTCATTGGTCTAAAAATCCATTCATGGGACCGTTGATTAATGCAGCTTCAGTGGAAAAGTATTTAAGATTCCAAGAGATTGCAAATCGCGAGAATTGTGAATCTTTAATGCGCGGCAAACCCCTAGAGCTTGAGCATAAGGGCCATTACGTTACACCAAGCATACACTTGGTTAATAAATTTGATCCAAATAGTGTGTATCAAAAGAGTGAGATTTTTGGTCCTAATGTGGCAATTTATCAGGTCGGTGATTTTGATGAAGCTATGAATATCGTGAACTCAACAGGTTATGGCCTAGTGATGGCGCTATTTAGTAAGAGCCGCGAACTTTATGAAGAATCGTTATTTAAAGCTCGTGTTGGGCTTTTGAATTGGAATCGCACAACAAATGGCGCAAGTTCGCGATTGCCATTTGGTGGCATGGGGAAGTCTGGCAATGATAGACCTTCTGCACATTTCGCTATCCAGTACTGTACAGTACCCATGGCAAGTTTAGAGGACCCAACAGCTTTAGATATCTCTAAAGCATTACCTGGAATGAATTTGGACTGGAAGTAATGAAAAAGTTTTTATTAATACTGATAATTGCAGGGAGCGCCTTGGCTTTGTCACTGTCGGTTGCGGGTTTGTATTTTTATAATAGCTATAAAAATACACCGATGTCAGATGTGCCAAACGAAGTGATTTATGAAATTTCAACAGGAAAATCCTTTAATGCGGTGGCATCAGACTTAGCAGCTGCGGGCATCATTAAAAACCCACAAATCTTTTCTCTTTATGCCAGAACCACTCAGCAGAGAGATAAGTTAAAAAGAGGCGAGTATTTGTTGCGAACAAATATGACCCCACAAGAGGTTTTAGATGTTATCACTTCAGGTAAAAGTATTGAGAAGTCTTTAACAGTATCCGAGGGTTTAAATATTTTTGAGATTGCTACAATCTTTGCAAAACATGGGTTGGTTAAGAAACCTGAAGAGTTTATGCAGCTAGTGCGAGATAAGCAGTTTATAAAAGAGCTATTGGGAGAAGAACAAGTATCACTTGAGGGTTACCTTTTTCCTGAGACCTATAAATACAATAAGTTTTCTACAGCACGCTCCGTAGTTGCGTCCATGGTGCGAAGATTTTTAGCGGTCTACAATGAATTTGAAAAGCTTCCGCGTCCTCACAATTGGACTCGACACCAGGTTGTCACTTTTGCGAGTATTGTCGAAAAGGAAACAGGTGCCGCATTTGAGCGACCACTGATTTCATCTGTTTTTCATAATCGCATTAATAAAGGCATGAGACTTCAAACTGACCCCACAATTATTTATGGAAAAGCTGATATCACTGGAAAGTTTGAAATTCGCATTGATCGTTCTGACATTCTAGCGCCAACAAGATACAATACCTATGTTATTGCAGGACTTCCCCCCGGACCCATTGCAAACCCAGGCAAAGAGGCAATCGCTGCCGCTCTAAAGCCTGCAACAAGCAATTACTATTTCTTTGTGAGTCAGAATGACGGGACCCATATTTTTTCTGAGACTTACGAACAGCACAACAAGGCAGTTCAAAAGTTTCAAAAAGATCCTAAAGCGCGCGAAGGAAAATCCTGGCGTGATTTGAACAAAAAATCTGGAAGCTAATTATTTATTTAAAGAATTCATGCGATCAAAAGTCTGTGACTCCGCATTGTATTTATAAATATGGAGTCTTGCGACCATCTCATCATCAAATGTTGGCGCCATAATTTCTAAGATACCATCGGCATCTAAATCACCAAGAGCCAAATTTGTTGCATTTCCCTGAAAAGTAAAATGGGCATCTTTATCTTCTGGCAATTTGAACTTTGCCATTAACTCTTGAATGCTCTCATCGCTATTTTGATTTTTATAAATCTCAATAAATAACCCGTCAGCTTGTTTAACTTTTAAAACAGTAATTCCTGGCCCTTCAAAAGTTAACATTCCTTGGGCTTTTGCAACGAGAGTTCTATTATCAGACTGGAGCCAAAGTTTTGCTTGAGATCGCAGAGAGGGAACAACAGCGACTGTTGTGGCCGAGAGAGCAAGAAGAGCTAATACTCCATAAATCATCACACGAGTAATCATGTTGAAAGCTTGCCATAAAATGCTATTAATGTCTTATGAAAAAGAAAATTGTCTCTAAATTTGGTGGAACATCTATGGCCGACGCGGAATGCATGTTACGAAGCGCAAAGGTGGCCATCGACCAAAAGTCCTGTCTTGTGGTGGTCTCCGCGACCTCAGGAACAACCAACGGTCTTATCGAAATCACTCAGCTATCTAAAAATGGCGATTGGGAACTTGCTCATGAAAAAGTTTTAGCTCTTCAAGACCGTCATCTAAAAATCGGTGCGGATCTAAAAATTAGCGAAGAGACAGTCAATATTTTAAAAGAACTCTTTGGAGAACTGGAATCTTTAAGTCGTGGCATCTTTCTATTGAGAGATTGTTCGCCACGAGCTTTAGATACTGTGGTTAGCTTGGGAGAAAGGCTTTCTTCGGCGCTTTTTGTGGAGGCAATGCGATCTCAAGTTTCTGAAAAACAAAGGGTCAAGCTTTTAGATGCTCGTGAGATTATCAAAACAGATGATCAGTTTGGTAAAGCAAAACCAAATATTGGGTTAATAGATATTCTGTGCAAACAACAAGTGGTGGAGTTTATTGCTGAAGAAGGCATTTGGGTCACGCAAGGATTTATTGGCTCAACAGAAGAGGGACTCACAACAACCCTAGGGCGCGGTGGCTCAGACTATTCTGCGGCTCTTTTTGCTGAGGGAATCGGGGCTGATGTTCTTGAAATTTGGACTGATGTTGCCGGTATCGCAACGACAGACCCACGAATTTATGCTGATGCAAAATTGATTGATGAAATTTCGTTTAAAGAAGCTAGCGAGTTAGCAACTTTTGGCGCAAAAATTCTGCATCCAGCAACGTTGCTGCCAGCTATGCGAAAAAATATTCCAACCTTTGTAGGCTCTAGCTTTGAGGGTGGAGTTAAAGGGACCTGGGTTAAAAAGGAAGTACAGGCGCATCCTCTTATTCGTGCTATGGCTACACGTAAAAAACAGGTGCTCTTGACCCTCAGTACGCCTGCAATGTTGCATGCCCATGGGTTTTTATTTCAAATATTTCAAGTACTAAACACTCACCGCGTGAGTGTGGATGCAATTACAACATCAGAAATTTCGGTTTCATTTACTCTCGATGATGCCAACTTACTGAATAAAAAATTAGTGGCTGACCTTTCTCAATTTGCTGAAGTGCAAGTAGAAGAAGGTTTGGCTTTGGTTTCGTTGATTGGCAACAACATCAATCACACTCCGGGCTTAGCTAAAAGAATTTTTGAAATCATTCCTGATATTAACGTGCGTATGATTTGTCTTGGGGCAAGTAAACATAACTTTTGTTTCTTAGTAGATGAGCGCCAAGCCGATGAGACCATTCGTCGCTTGCACCAGCAATTGATATAGGAGGTTTAAATGAACAAGGAAGATTTTTATAACCTGCTTAAAAGTCGTCGCTCTATTCGTAAGTTCAAAAAGCAAGAAGTTCCTAAAGAAGTGATTGAGAGGCTTCTTGCCGCAGCATTTGAGGCACCCTCTGGAAAGAACAGGCAAAATTGGCGATTCTTTGTTGTTACTGGTAAAAAGCGAGAAGATTATTTGTCTTACTCGCAAAAGTCGTGGGTAGGGATCAAGGACATTTTACAAAAGCGCCTAAAGCCTTCGCTTTATGACTTTACCGAGAGATTTTTTTACACGCTCGGTGATGCGCCAGTGATTATATTTGCTTACTCTCACAATTCTCCGGAAGAACGTTATCATACTAGCATCGGCAGTGTTTATATGGCTGTAGAAAACTTAAATTTAGCTTGTGTTGTCGAGGGGTTAGGCTGTTGTACCATGGGGGCGCCCTTAGAAATCAAAGAGGATGTCGATAAGTTTTTAGGAGTGACTTCTTTGCCTGAGTTCCAATCTGGTGAATTAGAGCTACTTTGTGCTGTGGTACTGGGTTACCCCGATCATGAGCCCCCAAAGGCTGCAAGGCAGATTGAAGGCAGAGTTGCTTGGCTCTCTGAATAGGATGTGATATAACCTCCCGCTTATGCATCCAATCCAAGCACTTCGTGAAAATCCATTTGTGTTAGCTCCTATGGCGGCTATCACAGACCATCCTTTTCGTAGTTTTATGAAAAAGAAGGGCGCTGGCGTTGTGGTCAGCGAATTGGTGAGTGCTACTGGTATTGATTATAACAATGAAAAAACATTGCGTTTAATGGGCTTTGACGAAGTTCAGAGACCGGTGGCAATTCAAATTTTTGGCGAAGAACCTGAAACAATGGCAAGAGCAGCTCAGGTGGTGGAGCAAAAAGGTGCAGACTTTGTGGATATCAATTTTGGCTGCCCGGTTCCTAAGGTAGTTAAAAAAGGCGCAGGTTCAGCTGCCCTTAAAGATCTTCCGCATCTCACCCAAGTCGTGCGTTCTGTAGTAAAAGCAGTTTCAATTCCAGTTACTATAAAAATTCGCACCGGTTGGGATGCTCAATCCATCAATGCTCACGATGTTGCGCATATAGCCTATAATGAGGGAGTGTCCTGGGTTGCAATTCACGGGCGCACTCGCGCGCAAGGATATAATGGCCAGGCAAACTGGGACTATATTGCTGAAGTAAAAGCTCAAGCTAAACTTCCAATCATCGGCAATGGAGATGTCACCACACCAGAACAGGCTGTTCAGAGACTCAAAGAATCCGGTTGTGATGGAGTTATGATTGGTCGAGGATGTTTAAAAAATCCTTTTATTTTTATGGACTCCTTGGCACTCTACCAAGGGCGAGAACCCGATAAGACTTTAAAGCGAGATCTCGAAACTTTGTTTTTGGATTTGATGAAAGAAATCGAACAACACAGTGACGAAAGAGTTATGGGAATCCAAATGCGTAAATTCGCATCTTGGTTTTCTACAGGATATGCGGGTTCATCTAATTTTAGAAAAAATATTTTTAATAGCAAAGATAACAAAGAGGTCTTAAGTATGGCCTTAGAGTTTTTTGCTTCAATTTCACAATCCCATCAAGAAGATACGAGCCAAGAGCCCTTTCTGATGGGAGGACACGGATGAGGTACTCATGATTCAGGATCCAAAGAAAATTAGAAACATTGCCATTATCGCTCACGTCGACCATGGTAAAACCACACTTGTTGACCATTTGATCAAACAAGCCGGAACTTTCCGCTCAAATGAGCAAGTCGAAGAGAGATTAATGGATTCCATGGATCTTGAAAAAGAGCGTGGTATTACAATCGCAGCAAAAAATGCTTCGTTTATCTACAAGGACTACAAGATCAATATCGTAGATACTCCCGGCCATAGTGACTTTGGTGGAGAGGTAGAGCGAATCCTTAACATGGTTGATGGCTGTATCTTGCTTTGTGATGCCTCAGAGGGTCCACTTCCGCAAACACGTTTTGTTCTAAAGAAAGCTCTTGAGCAAAACTTAAAAGTTATTGTCTGTATTAATAAGATCGATCGTTCAGATGCTCGTATTCAAGAAGTACACAACGAACTTTTTGACTTATTCATCGACCTCGATGCCACAGAAGAGCAATGTGACTTTGAGACAATCTATGCTATTGCCCGTGAAGGTATGGCAACTAAAGATCCAAACGTTAATACTGGTTCTTTAGAGGTTCTCTATGATGCTATTGTTAATATTGTTCCACCTCCGCGCATTGAAGAGAACCACCCATTACAGGTTATGGTTTCGAATATTTCATACAATGACTATGTTGGTAGATTAGCAATTGGTCGTATCCGCGCAGGATCTATTAAAGTCGGTGACGAAGTTCTTTGCGTTCAAGAAAAGACTCAGAAAAAAGTTAAAGTGTCGGCCTTATTCCAGTATCACGTCAACTCTCAGGTACCAGTTCAAGAGGCAGGTGCAGGTGATATCGTGGTTATTGCGGGGATGGAAGACTTCACTATTGGTGACACCATCACTTCGGCAACAGACCCTAAGCCTCTTCCGCGTATTCGCGTTGAGGAGCCAACTGTGGGCATGGTCTTCTCAGTTAATAATGGTCCTTTTGCTGGCAAAGACGGTAAGAACGTGACCTCGCGAAAAATCTTAGAGCGATTAGAAAGAGAACTTCTTTACAACGTCGCGATTCGAGTTGAAATGACTGATTCTACGGATGCCTTCAAAGTTGTGGGTCGTGGAGAATTGCAATTAGGTGTATTGATCGAACAAATGCGCCGTGAGAATTTTGAGCTTTTGGTTTCTAAGCCTTCAGTTATCTTTAAAGAAGAAGGCGGCAAAAAACTTGAGCCAATGGAAATTGCGGTTATCGATATCGAAGATGCGTTTGTTGGAGCGGTAACTGAAAAGTTGGGACGTCGTAAGGGTGTAATGACCAATATGGTTCAGAAAGGTTCTGGCCGTACTCGTTTAGAGTTTAGAATTCCATCGCGCGGTCTTATCGGTTATCGTTCTGAGTTTTTAACAGACACTCGCGGAACTGGTTTATTAAATACACAATTTGATGGCTGGGATGATTATCGTGGAGAAATTGAGCACCGTATGAATGGTGCGATGATTTCTGACCGTGCTGGAAAATCCACAGCATATGCAATTTGGAATCTTCAAGAGCGTGGCGTGATGTTTATTGAACCAGGTGATGAAGTGTACGAAGGTATGATTGTTGGCGAGCACGCGAAAGATAATGATCTAGAAGTGAACATCACACGCGAAAAGAAATTGACCAACGTCCGTGCCTCAGGTTCTGATGAAGCTATTCGCTTGGTGCCTGTTAAGAAAATGACTCTTGAAAAGGCCATGGAATGGATTCGTGACAGTGAACTGATCGAAGTAACACCAAAAGTGATTCGCCTCAGATGTCGCGAAACTGATCCACATAAGAGAGCGAGAGCTGCTAAGGAGTAGAAATTTGAACACCGTTATAGAAATGAAAGATTTAGTTAAAAAGTACGGCGATAAAACAGCTGTGAATCAACTAAATCTCGAAATCTATAAAGGTGAATGTTTCGGTTTGTTAGGCCCCAATGGGGCCGGCAAAAGCACCACAATGAAAATGATGTATTGTAGTGCTCTCGTGACCTCAGGAGAGCTCTACGTTTTAGGTCTTAACGTCAAATCAAGCTACCGACTTATCAAAAAGAGAATTGGTGTTGTCCCTCAAGATGACGGTCTTGATCCTGATTTTTCTGTTTTAGAAAACCTACTAGTGTATGCAAGTTATTTTGATATTCCTGCCAAAGAGGCAGCGATGAAAGCTCATTCATTGATTAAAATGATGAGACTCGATGAATATCAAGATCGTGCTGTTGATACTTTAAGTGGTGGAATGAAACGCAGGCTGGCAATAGCCAGAGGCCTGATCAACGATCCTGAATTGATCTTCTTGGATGAACCAACTACTGGCTTAGATCCTCAGGCTCGAATTTGGATCTGGGATTTTTTTGCAAAGTTAAAACGTGATAACAAAACGATTATATTAACAACTCACTATATGGAAGAAGCTGAAACCATGTGTGATCGGGTAGCTATTGTCGATCACGGTGAGGTTTTGGCAGTTGGCGCCCCTAAAGAGTTAATTAAAAATCATATAGGTAAAGAGTTAGTAAGTTTTGAGGCGACTGCAACAGATCTTCCATATCTCTTGGGCCGATTGGATTCGGCTGGATATCAATATCAAGTGATGCAAAATACAATTTCTGTTTTAGTTAAAGAACATCAAGATGGGAAAAAGGTGATCGATCTTGTTCCGGTAAAACAAATCACATTAAGGCAACCCACTTTAAATGATGTGTTTTTAAAATTGGCAGGCCACCAATTGAGGGATGAATAGTGGATCAAAAAAGTATTTATCACTTCAATTCAGGCTTAGTTAAAGTTTGGCAGCGCAATTGGTTGTTCTTTAAAAAGACATGGTTAGTATCACTTTTTTGGGTGGTGATTGAGCCCGTTTTTTATTTGGGAGCTATTGGTTTTGGTCTTGGTGCCTTTGTCAGTAACATTCAAGGAATGTCATACATAGAGTTCTTTTTTCCTGCACTGTTGTGTAGTACTGCGATGATGGTTTCATTTTTTGAAGGGACATATGGTAGCTACACAAAACTAACCCATATAAAAACCTACTCAACAATTATGCTCACACCCATTGGGCCCAACGAAATTATCTTTGGTGAAATTCTTTGGTCGGCAAGCAAAGGCTTTTTTGGCGTCTTAGGGGTAAGTTTAGTTGCAGGTTTCTTTGGCCTTCTACAGGATGCAAACCTACTTATTGCGTTACCTGTTTTATTTTTAATAGCACTTAGTTTTGCATCATTTGCAATGCTGATGACTTCTGTTGCTAGAAACTACGATTCTTTTATTTACTCTACGTCAGGAATCATCGTGCCGATGAGCCTTCTAAGCGGAACGTATTTCCCGCTTGAACAATTACCGACAGCTCTTAAGTATGTCGCGTATGTTTTTCCGCTTACCCATGGCGTCTCTGCGGTAAGAAATATCATTGCTGGTAATTTTTCTTGGGTTATTGGGGTGAATATTTTTGTCCTATTGGTTTTTATATTAGTCTTTTCTTCCATAGCCTCACGACGAATTCGTTTAAAATTGATTCGCTAAGCTCAAAGAAAAAAATCATCACTCAGGTCCTCTTCGTTATCACTATCTTCGGAGCCGCCCTGATTGCTTTCAAAGCCTGGCTCTGGAGTGCCGCCAAACAAATAAGGCACTTGCTCGAGGCCAGCATAGTAGGCATCTTCTTTGATCATTTTAAACTGAAATAGGTAATCAATAATTTGACGGATTCTTTTTTCTGCAAAGGGAGTTAGATGTTGTTGACGAAAAGATGAAGAATACTTTTTAGGATTTGGCAGGAGCATAACTAAGAATGCGGATTCAGCCAAATTGAGCTGAGCAGGTGACTTACCAAAATAGTATTTTGCAGCGTTTTGTAAGCCATAAAGCTTTGGTCCAAATTCCACAATGTTAATGTACTTTTCTAGAATTTCTTTTTTTGTAAGGTAGTGTTCTAGCTGAAGTGTGATAATGGCTTCTTTGCCTTTTCTAAAAAAGCTACGCTCCGAGGACAAAAACATATTTTTGGCTAACTGTTGAGAAAGTGTGGAGCCACCACGTTTAAATTTTTTGGTGCGCATTCCTTCTCGCAGATTTTCTTCGATGGACTTCCAGTCAAAGCCATTGTGATCCCAGAACAGTGAGTCTTCAGCTACCACTAATGCTTTTATAAAATGATCGGGTACATTTTTTAGATGAAGGTAGTTTTTATTTTTTGGGCAAAGCTCCACCTGAAACATTTTGGTGGTAATACAACCCGTAATTTCTTCTTTTGTAGGAAAGAAGCCTAAGCCAGCCTGAACTGTAAAATAAAGCACTACCCAAAAGAATAAGAGACCAGAGAAAATCCACTTCCACATGGCTAAATTATGCCATTTTCTTTCATCCACTGAACAGAGTTATTAATAGCATATTGAGCTGGCTTTGGATCAAAGTTGAGCTCTGTTTTGGCTTTTGAGTTATCAAACCAATGATACATAGTTGCGGTGTATGCATTTTCTCTACTAATACCACCCTTTAGACCCAACAAAGATAAGAAGTCGCCAACAATCCCTAAGAGGTGAATAAGCCAAGTGGGAATTAGGTATTGAGGCTCTTTTTGCCCTGCTGCTTTCGCAATCATTGAAAAGAGTTCTCTGATGGTGATATTTTCGCCAGCTAATATATAGCGTTCACCACTGCGACCCTTTTTCCAAGCAGAAATAATTCCAGCGATAACATCTTCAACAGCCACGACATTAACACCCCCAGATAAGTAAAAGGGAAACTTACCTTGTGCCACCTTCACTTGTGTTTTTCGGGAGCCCTTTTTGGCGTCTCCGCCCCCGTAGATAGTACTTGGGTTTAGAATCACAACGTCTAAACCTCTTTCACGATGGGCTTTGAGTACTAATAATTCGGCCTCGTGTTTGGTTTGAAAATATCCTAAATCAAGATGTGCAATATTATAGGTAGAGTTTTCATTTAGAACTTGTTTTGGAGTAAAGCTTGCGCCAACGGCAACTACTGAAGAGAGGTAAACTAGCTTAGGAACGCCGTTTTCTAAGCAGGCATCCACAATATTTGCAGTTCCTTGTACATTCACTCGCTCCATAAGCTGACGCTCAGATTTTTTATACGCAATGACTCCAGCTAAATGAAATACTGTCTCCATGCCGTTTGTTGCGCGCAAGACACTCTGAGTGTCAGTGACATCTCCATAGATATATTGGCACTTGATTCCATCGAGTTCAGATAGATCTGAACCTTTTCGCACTAAAACAAAAACATCGTGTCCATCTTGCGCTAGGGCTCGACAAAGCCAAGACCCCAAAAAACCATTGGCACCGGTTACAAGTACTTTCATGTGTTGGCCTTTGTTGCTTTTCGTTTTACAAAGAAAGCGATTATGCTGGTGATAAGAACTCCCCAAAGCGCTCCAGCGATGACGTCACTAGGAAAATGAACCCCATTATAGACTCTAGAGTACATTACAGAAAGAGCGAGAAGAAGCATGGGTAAAAAAGCCCTTGGAAAAAAGAACCAAGTAAATGTTGCTGCTGCGGCCATGTTCGTGGAGTGATTCGAAGTAAAAGAGTATCCGCCATATGATGAGCGAACAGTCACTTCGACAATAGGATTATCACCTGGACGTAAGCGTTCAAAATTCTTTTTAAAGAGTTGATTTCCTGTAAAGTCTGAAAGACCTAAAGTAAATAGAAGCAGTAAAAAGAACTTTGCACCAGAAGAAAAGCCCTTTGCTCTAATCATGAGACAAAAAATAAATGGCACCAAGCCAACTTTAAAGAAAGAAGTTTTGTGCAAATCGGTAATTGCAGGCATGAGCCAATCAAAAAAGGAATTAGACCATGTTTGGTTTATTAATTGAAGCAACTGATGATCTAAAGAAAAAAGGAGGTCTAACATGACCTCCACTGTAATATTTTTTATTAAATTTCGTCTAGAACTTTAGACACACTCTTTTAATTTTTTTGCAATTTCGAGAGCCTTATTTTTATCCACCTTTTTGGTGGTCATAATTGCTCTCACAAAAGCCTCTTCGGCAGAAAGTGTACCTCTTTCAACTATTTTGTCGTAAGCGTTTGCAATTTCAACGTAAGAATCCCGTTCTTTGGAGTCAAACTTAGTTAAAATGACTTCAGGTAGTGTTTCAAGTTTAGAAAGGGCCTCACTAACAGCCTTCATTTCGTTGGCATTCATATTTAATTCTTTGTCCATACCAGACTTGCGGGCACCTACTAGTGCGGAGTTTGCAATGATCTTGGCACTTGCAACTGCCGCCTCGTCGAGAGCCGAACCTTCAAGTGAATTTACTTTTTTAACTTCTACTGCCAGCTTGCGAGCCGCCACTATTGTCGCTAAGTTGTCTAGCCGTTGTGCCATTTTATCGCCACTTAAAGCCATCGAAAGAGAACTAGCTTTATCAGCAGGTAGCTCCAAGCCAGTAATAATCTTTTCCCGCGCTTCTTTAGCTGACTGAGCATTGAGTGCGCTTGCAGATTTATTTCCAGAAAAGGCAGCCATACGCACTTCTTTTGAGTATTCCGTTAGTTTTTCTCTTACACCTTTGGCACCAATAGATGCATTAGCCTGTAGAGAAAGAGCGGTAACTGCTGTTAATACTCCTAACATTAATGGGCGCTTCATAGGGTCTCCTTGACTGTCTATTCTGTTTACGCTGAGCTCAAATTTGTTGTCCCTGAGGTATCTAATTGAGCTCAAATTTAGTTTCAGTTCACATAGTTTCTACAGTTCAGTACTATTTCAATTCTTATGCCTATTTTACAGGAGAAGTTGCGCCTCTCATGTTGTTGAGCATGTTCTGAACCCTATTGTTAAATTCCGAAGAGCTGCCTTCTTTTGCTTTTAAGGCACGAATCTTATTCCAATCTACGGCATTTGCTATTGAGCCCAACATGACGACTTCCATAGAAAGTTCTTGAATGTGGTTCGATAGCAACGTGATCAATTCTTCTTCGCTTGGGCTGAGTTTAGATTGGTTCTGAATTTCCGTTGTGAATACTTGCAATGCTAATTTGAGTTTATCAGCGATCTCTTCAAGCTCGTGATTTTCAAAATTGCTCGTAATGACAGTTTCTGAGCCGTTTTGGCGAACTTGTATCTTTTGAACCTTTTGAGTCAATTCTTTAAAATCTGTATGGATTTGACCTAACAATCTTTGTCTTTGCACAGCCGAAAAATCTTGTTCCTGCGAAATGGCCTTTAGAATATCTAAGTATACTAAAAACTCTTGGTCTAAAGCTAACAAGATGCCATTCTCAAATGGTCCCATGTTGAGGTTAGATCGTTCCTTCAAGTTTAGTTTTTCCACAAGTTTGCCAACAATTTGTTGGTACTTGATAGAAAAATCTTTGAATGTAGAAATCATCTGCGCTTCAGAGGTGTTTTGCCACCATTGATTAAAATCACCAAGTAGTCCAGTTTCTAATACTTGCGAATTATTTACGATGAGATCCAGTGGTCCACTATGAGTTTTACCATTCAATCGGATAGGGAAAGCATACATCTGATTGACAGATGCTTTAGGGTTAGCAAGAGAGCAAAAGTCCAAAAGGGAAGTGTTTCTATTTAAAATAGATGGAGGTACAAATTTTGATTTAAAACCAGTTTTAGTGGCAATGAGACTTTCACCAGCCTTGGGGCCACAGAGCATCTGATGAATAAAGAAATCTGTAATTTGTGGTGTTGCAAACTTATTACCAAGTGTTGAGTACTCAATACCACCAATATAGTTCTGATGGCTTGGAGCTTGGGCAAATGAAGAAACAAAATGACGCCCTGGAATCTGTGAAACTACTGGGTTTCCTAAAAACGTCAGCGCATCTTGAAGAGTTTTAATCAAAAAGAGTGAGTGTGCTTGGGGAGAGCGCTGAGCGTCTCTCTGTATTCTTTGCATCTCTTCTAACGTTTTTGCTAGGACAAGGACTTCATCGCTTTGTAAGTCTTTTGCAAATTGTAGAAGGAGAGTTTTTTCTTTCTTGGTCATGTCGGTGTTTTGATTTTTCTGCAGGTTCTCTAAAAGAGCTGCACCTAAATAGTTGAGGGTTTCAACCTGCATAGGTTCAACAAAGTGTGGGTGAGAATGATAAAGGTCTTCTTTACCTTCTGCTAAATTATGAGCTTTGACTTGATTTAAAGGATAAACAGCAGTGAGTTGAGATTTTTCACCCTTCTGAGCTGCCGATAGTTCTCGCGCCAACGAGTTATAGAAAGCATAACTTGCGTTGTACATGCCAGTCAGTTGTTTGAGGTGTTCACTCCAATTGTGATGAGCTTCGTAGACTTCAGCCATGTTGGTCATGCGCCACTCACCAGCTTTGAGTTTAAATTGTTTTAAATTAGCCATCAAATCTGCAGTGTTTTTCCACTGCTGATTTTTAGCCTTGTTGAGGCTGCTCTCGAGATCATTTTTTATTTGCTTGAGCTCTCTGCCATCAAAAATATTCTTCCAAGCATAAGTGACTTTGGAGTGCAGCCAAACATCAATTGCCACGAACGCTGTCATTTGAAGACCTTTGACTAAAATTAAACGAAGTCCTTTAACGTGCATAGCACCTGGAGTTAACCACATGGCAAGATCAAAACCTGTGACACGTAGAACAGCTTTGGTGAGAATAGACTGGCCGACACCTGCTAAAGCAGTAGACGCAAGCATCGACACAAGACTAGGAGCAAGTTGCCACATCATTTTTTTAACCGCTAAGTTTTCGTAAGCAGTTTCGCAAGGAGTTTGAGAGGCGCCTGTCTGTAAATCTTTTTGGGATAGTTTAAGACCCATCATGGTTTTAGCGCAGGCCTTTACATTTGGCTCAGACATTATGACAGAGAGATAGGAAGAAGCAAAAAATCCTACTGACATTCCGAGGTAGGGCATAAAGACATGGAACTTAGGATTGCGCATGTATAAGCTAAGCACATTTGTAGTAATGCCCTGGGCGTACATAAATGAAAAGAAAGAAGCAATTCCAACAGGTGATAGCTGATGCTGTAAATGTTGTTCCATGCCTACTGGATTTTGCGCATAATTGGTTACCAATTGACCCGCGACAACAGCACCCATGGCAAGAAAGAAGACTGCAGACTCCATGGGCATGTTTTTTAAAGTCTGTGACCATGCTGCTTGTCCAGAAGAGCGAATCTTTTTCATTTCATTTGTTAGTTTTTTATTGAGATTTTCGGGTGAGAACTGACGAATGCGCTCTTCGCTAGAAAAGGGAATTTCCATTACTAATTTTTTTGTGTTTTTATCCACGACATTGGCTTTTTCTTGTGAGGCATCCATGTGGAGCTCATAGCCAAGTCCTTCGAGGTGGTTTTGGTATTGTGTAAAACGAGCTTCATCTGCAGCACTTTTAAAACGAGCACTTTGTGCCCACAAATTAACGGGGGCAACGAGTGTTGCAATCATCCAGCTCAAAATGAGACGTTTTCCAAAGCATTTCATAAGCGACCTCACAGGCTAAAACAGAGCAATTCAGATGCCGAGAGTGATAGTTAAAAATGCTTGTAATGGTGATTGAGCTCGGTCCTCAGGGAGATTTGAGTGTCAAAGTATTAGACAGAACCCTTTTTGGGCGAGAGAAATAGGACGCTCTTACCGGTGTTAAAAAAAAGGCCTGCGAAGAACTACTTCGCAGGCCTTTTTGCATCAAGATTAATATGTGCTATTAGTAACTAGTATTCCCGACATTGAGCTGTAGTAATTTTGACCTCTGTTGGGGCACCATGCTTCGCAATAAGCGCCTCTGCATGCTTTAAATCTTTTAAATAAGGAGAGTTTTTGTCTTCTTTCACGTCACGGTACAAGTAATTCATGTCGTATGTATATCTGATGTCATAGGTAAACGTTAGTTTTTCCACATCAAATTCTACTACCGCATGATAGTGAGAATACATGTAGTGAGGGATTTCGTTATCCCCAAAAATGCTGTTGCTATGGCGAGTACCAAAATTAGGATTTTGTTTATTTCCATTTTTGATTCTTCCCCAGAAAGATTTTTCCATTTTTTCGCTTTGTTGTACTCCGTAGTTGAAAGCTAAAACTTTATCTTCTGATCTATAATATGGATTAGCCTCAACACGAATATACCAAGTGGCCTCATCATTATCTACTTTTTAGAGTCTGTAACATTTTTCAAAAAAAGAACCATCCGACCTTGGAAATTTGCACGAGTAAACTTTTGATGTTAACTGCGAAGTTTGAAGATCATCTTTTAGGTTCCAAGTATACATTCTCCAAGTTTCACTTTTGGTAATTTCATCACCCGAGTTTTTCAGTAAATCGCAAGCCATGATTTCTTCATTTGCCATCGCACTCTGAAATGAGAGCCCAAGTAAAAGACCTAAAGCAATTTTTTATAATTTAACACGGTAATCTGCTTTGTTTTTTCTACTCAAATTGCATAGAGATTGAACCGCGTTGTGCAAGCTGAGTAATATTGATAGGGATTAAAGAGGAAATCAGAGTGCCATCAAAATAATACCTATATAGCGGCTGAATTAAGAAACAGGTGTCTAAAAAATAAAAAGGTGCCAGTAAATGGCACCTTCGGCTAAGCCAATAAAAACTTATCTAGTGAACCTCAGTATGTCGCCATCACCACTTACAGCGTCTGGATTTAAGCTTGATTGAAGAACATAAATCTCCTCACCAAGTATGAATTTTTCTGGTAATTCTAAAAGATAAGGGTTCTCTTCGTACTCTGCGACTGAAATAGGATCCCAATAACTCTTACGAGCCAATACCTCTCCAGTGCATTTAATACATTGCCTCGCTCAGCCACAAGATTATGTCCGCCCGCTGATGTCACTTTTGAAATCTGATAATCTCCAATGCAAGAATTTGTGTTACCTTTGATGTTAGATTTTAAGATAATCTTGTTGGCATCCAAAAACTGTGTCGTGCCACCCGTATTAAGAGACGTCATTTTCACTCCAACAAGCTCAGTACCTGATAGGCTTTTCAAGTTGATGACGTCTTTTGCATGAGAAACAGAACTTATTAATGCTAAAAAAATAATCGTTTTTTTCATAAAATATAACAGTTGTAAATCCTGCGGGTTAAGCCCTCATCAGTTATAACTGCCCTTCTGAATACTTTCTAAGCAGCATTCATGCCAGAAAAAAATAGCAAAAACCGATAGGTTGAGGGGAGCGCATTGTATTGGATTTAAACAGAAGACATTTTTGAGGCGCATAAAAAAAGCCGGCATGGTGCCGGCTCTTTAGATTATTGAATCGTTAATTTATTGATAACGATTGGTTCTACTGGCTTATCCATGCTGCCAGTTCTTGCTTTTGAAATATCGTAAACAACATCCATGCCTTCGATGACTTCGCCAAAGACAGTGTGGCGATTGTCCAACCAAGGTGTTGCAGCAACAGTTACAAAGAACTGTGAACCGTTTGTATTAGGGCCAGCATTCGCCATAGAAAGTAAACCTGGTTTGTTGTGCTTAAGTTCAGGGTGGAATTCATCTTCAAACTTGTAACCAGGGCCACCAGTTCCTGTTCCGAGTGGGCAACCACCTTGAATCATAAAGTTGGGGATAACTCTGTGGAATGAAAGACCATCATAAAATGGTTTCTTAGAGGCTTTTCCAGTTTTTGGATCCGTCCATTCTTTTGTGCCAGTTGCTAGGCCTACAAAATTTTCGACGGTCTTTGGAGCCTTGTCGTTGTAAAGTTTAATCTTAAATGTACCTTTGTTAGTTTCAAAAACAGCGATCATTTCCTTTTTCCCCTTTGTATCCGCTTTAGAATTTGCTTTTTCTTTTGCTTCTGAATGAAAGCTAAAAGCCATAAGCACGAAAGCCATTAAATAAATCCAAAAAACTTTTTTAAGTTGAACAAAGTTTGGCACAGCGCCCCCTTATTTTCATTCTGGTAATGTTTTAAGAAGGACGTGGTCTTGGGTCAAGTTTCTTTAACTCTTCTTGAGCTACTTTAAGGACTTTTTTGATTTGGACTTGATCAGATTCGCTATATTGATCAGAGAGGAGTCTTAATTGCTCGGTGCATCTAAGCTGTTCATAGCAAGAAGCAAGCTCTGTAAAACCGAGTGACATCAAAGTTGTCTTTGTTGCATTGGCGTTTTTCTGCAAAAAAGTTTTGTGGATGAGTAAATGAGTTTGTAGAAAGAGCTCAATATCCAAAATACCTCCTTCAGAATATTTTAGATCCTGAGGGGAGCGGGCATTTTTATAAAGTTCATTTTGAATGCGCATCAACTCAGTGAGGTCCGCTTGAGTTATTTCTTGTGCAAAAATAGCAGTCTCCAACTGAGGGAGTTGTCTGTACCCCACTAAGCGCAGTCTCAAATAGGCTTGGCGAACCCATGCGGGTGCTTCTTTTTCTAAAAAACTTTGTAAGTCATGTAGTTGGCTGATCATGGGGCCAGATTTGCCATCAGGGCGAAGGCGAAGATCAATATTGTAGAGAGTTCCACCTTTATGGTGTTCACTGAGCCGAGAAAAAAAACGGCGAGCAAATTTAAATTCCTTTTCCGTGATTTCATTTTCACAAAGCAAAATAAAATCCAAATCTGACTTAACTCCAAGCTCTTGGCTACCCCATTTGCCAAGGGCGCATACTTGCACTTCTGTACCAAGCTCAGCATTGAGTTTTTTTTGCAAGCTGCTTGCAATGCCATCAGCAACTTGTGTGCAGGCAGAAACAAGGTGATCAAGATTGCGAGAGCGCATAAAGCTCACACCATTGATCACTTCACTCAAAAGTTTTCTTTCCACAAGTTGTTCTAGAAGAACTTCCCAATCAGGACTATCCGGAAGCGTTGTGCGAAAAACAAAACTGTCTAATAACTCAGGCCGCGAAATCAATATTTGTGAAAGATATGGGGAGTGGCCAAACATCCAAGCCAGCTGTTCTAAGACATTTTTATTATGTATTAATAAATGAAAGAATGATGGCTTAGCACGAGTCGATTTTAAAAAGTCTAAAAGAAACCCTCGCGCCAGACGCTGGTCTCCAGCGTTCTTTTTGACTTCAGTCACAAAACTTGTGATCAGGTTGGTTTTTAAAAAATGCTGTTGCTCTAATGTGAGCCCATGAGTCTTTAAATCAAAGACCTCTTGCCAGTCATCATCAGTAAAACTGTCATTAGCAGACACAACCTCATCGCGATCTTGAATTGAGCTAGTTTCTCCTAGGAGTTCTGCAACAATAAGTTGTGATTCTTGAAGGCGTCTTGGCAGATTCTGGTGCAGATCACGAACCCAAGATGGTGCCGTGGTCAGCACACTTTGTGTTAAGAGATGAGTTTGCTGATCATTCAGGGACTGCACGTAGTTTTCAAGAGCTCGCAGATCTTCATAGAGCTTCATGAGGAGTTCAGCTTGGGTGCTAGGAATCAATTTGTCTTTTGATAGTTTTTTGTAAATCTCAAAAGTATTAGCTAAGCGCACTTCAGGGTTTCGGCCCCCGTGGATGACCACCCAAGACTGTGCAAAAAGTTCGATGTCTCTAATGCCTCCCGGATCTAACTTAAGATTAATATCGGAGGCTTGTTGTCTTTTCTCTAAGACCTGTTGATGGATACGTTGGCGCAAAAGTTTTAAATCATCAAAAACTCTGTAGTCTAGATGTTTTCTAAAAATAAAGCGTTGATTAAACTGAAGGATCTCCTCAATGAGTTTTTTATTTCCACAGAGGGGGCGCATGCGAATCAGAGCAATTCTCTCCCAAGTCTCGCCATAAGCCTCGTAGTGATTTTTATATTGCTCAAGGGTCGGCACTAGAGGCGAGAACTTTCCACCGGGGCGCAGGTCCCAATCCACTCGAAAGACAAAACCATTGCTTTGATTCTCATTTAGAGCATTTGAAAACTTTCTCACAGCACTATTGAGTTCGGTACTTTGTTCTTCGGCAACGATCATCAAGTCAATATCAGATGATAAGTTCAGCTCAAGAGAGCCTAACTTGCCGAGCACAAAAAGAGCACAAGGAAGATCTTTGATGTAGTAATCAAAAGTTTTGTGAATAAGGGCATCGGCATGTTGAGACCAACTTGCACAGAGAGAAAGAGAATGATGTTGAGACTGGGCTTGAGAAGAAAAGGAGGCAAAAAGTTTTTTGCGCTCCTCTCTAATCTGAAACTCAAAATTTGTGTTATTCAATATTCTGTGACCAACGTGGTTTAAAGTAATTGAGGTTGTCGAAAGTAATTCGGCGTTCTTCGCTACCATCTACTGTTGAGATAAAAATCTGATTTTTGCCAGTGCGGTTTGAAGTGTACATCACAAATCGACCATCTGGAGAAAAGCTAGGGTCTTCGTTATTCGCCATAGAGCCATTAGGCTTCCTCGCAGAAGTGATTCTTACCATATTGGTGCCATCAGCATTCATCACAAAAATATCAAAGTTGTTAGAGGACTGTCCCGCAAAAGCAATCTTTTTGCCATCTGGAGACCAAGCGGGACTTGAATTAAATGCTCCCGCAAAAGTAATTCTTTTTGGACTTGAGCCATCAGCATTCATTGTATAAATCATGGGTCTTCCAGCACGATCTGATGAAAAGGCAATCTGTCTGCCATCTGGAGAAACAGCTGGCTCAACATTGAGGGCTCCCGCAGGACCACTCGTTAGTTTGCTGACAATGGCACCATCAAAAGTCATTTTGTAAATATCAGGAGAACTTCCCTGACTGATAGTCAGAAAGATATGTTTGTTGTCGGGTGCAAAGCTCGCACCCGAATTCATACCGCTGCGATAAGAAGTAAGATAACGTCTGCCTGAAGCTAGATCATAAACAAAGAGATCAGGATTTCTCATTTTTGTTTTTTTTCTTAATACATAAGCCGTATAAGCAATTTTTTTACCATCAGGAGACCAAGCTGGAGAAAGAGTCACAGAGCGATGATTCGTGACTTGATTTGGATTAGCTCCATCCCAGTCCATGATAAAGACCTCTCTAGCTTTACCGCCTGAGCGATCTGAAGTTGTGACTATTTTAGATAAGAACATACCTTTAGTGCCAGTGAGCTTTTCAAGAACTTCATTAGCATAAGTATGAGCAATTCTGCGTGCAGAGCTCGCAGGGCCCGTGTATTTTTTTGCAAAGACAAGAGATGCTTTTTTAACATGATAAGTGTACATCTCTAAGTTGATGGTATCACCAACAACTGAAAAGCCACCGCGAATTAAAAACTCTGCACCAATCGCGGACCAATTCTGAAAGTTAAAGCCGTTAGGAGTGCCAGGAGCCGGAGTTAAAGCTGTTTTGGCAGGGTCCTCAAGATAAGCACCAGCGGCGATAAACTGAAAATAAGAAGACACAGTTAGGTCATTCAGAATCACATTGTAAAGTTCACTGCCGATCACTTGCTGTTTGCTAGTAATCGGGGATCCAAAAAATTGCAGAGCAGGAAAGGCAATTAAACTTTTTTTGGTCTGAGCTTTTCCGAGATCAATTTTAAAATCAGATTGAGCATTTACCGTAAGAGCGGTGAAAATCGATAGAATAAAAATCCATTTTCTCATGATATCTCCTCTGTGATCTACTCTGGAAAGCCAACAATTATACCTTTGACTTCCATGATGGCACTAAACTTTTCTGGTGGTTTAGGGAACGGAATAGATTTTTCTATCGTTTCCATAGCATAATCATCGTACATGCTATTGCCACTTGAGCGTAATAGTTTTTTTGCGACGAGCATTCCATTCTTATCAATTTGCACATGGACTTGAGCTTTCAAATCTTGTTGAGCTAACCATTCTGGCAAGGACCAGTTTTGTTTTATGTGACGATCTAAATCGCTTAAGTAAGACTCATGCTGAATCTTTTCCAGGCCAGTAAGTGAAGTCCCAGGATTGATAACGTTTCCTTTGACCACAATGTTTTCTGCGGTTTGGCTATTGCCAGAAGTTTGAGACTTTTCTTTTTGCACATCTTGTTTGATTTTTTCTAAGGCAGAGAGCGCTTTGAGCTTATTAAGGGCTGCATTTTGCTGCGCTTTAGTTTTCTCTAGATTGATAGACTCTTTTTCGCTCTTTTTAGGCAATTCTTTTTTAGCTTCAGCAGGTTTTGCCGTTACCGGTGCGGGTTCATTTGCGGCAGACTCTTCTGGCTGCGATTTAGGTGGTGTTGAAGCTTTGCTCTCATCTGATTTAGGTGGCAGCACAGTGTTGGGGTCTAATTTATCAGGTAAACCCACAATATCCACACGGATAGCAGAGGAAAAATCAATTGGTGTTTCGGTAAAGAATACTGCCTTAAGAGTAAATACCGAGACAATAAACGCGTGCAACGCAAAAGAAACAATAACTCCCTGCTGGAGAGAGTTTTTTTCTTCATCTAGGTGCTGCTGTTTTTGCTCTTCACTCATTAGTTATCTTTGGGGTTAGTAATCAGTCCAATATTAAAAATTCCAGCTTTGCGAACTTCTGCCATAGCTTCGGCGACCACGCCATAATCTACACGTCTATCTGCTTGAATATAGATCTGTTTGTTTTTGCGTGTTGCCATAATAGCTTTCATTTTTTCCGAGAGATTGCCCATGCCAATTTCGGCTTTTGCAATCTTCATTTTGCGATTGGCCTCGATCACAAGCACCAAAGGCTCATCGTTGACCTCAACGCCACTCGCCGCTGTTTTAGGTAGTTCAACGCTGATGCCTTGTTGCATGAGGGGAGTGGTAACCATGAACATAATTAAAAGCACTAACATCACATCCACTAGAGGAGTGACGTTGATTTCACTTAATGTTGCACGTGATTTAGAGTTGCTACCAGTGCTCATGCCCATGGTTTATTGCCCTTTAAAGAAATTTCTTTTAACGATATTTAAAAAGTCTGCAGAAAAGTTATTGAGCTCTACTTCTTCTTTTCTGATCTGTGCAACAAATTGATTGTAAAGAATGACCGCAGGTATAGCTGCAGCTAGGCCGATGGCAGTAGCAATAAGTGCCTCAGAAATACCAGGAGCAACTACAGCCAAACTTGCAGAGCCCGTGGCGCCAATTTTTTGAAAAGAACCCATGATTCCCCAAACTGTACCAAAGAGTCCAATAAAAGGGCCTGTGGAGCCCGTTGTTGCCAATAGAGTTAAGCGACTTTCCATGCGGCTGATTTCATTTTCAGTTGCTTTGCGCAGTACACGCTCCAAATTATCGATTCCACTCATCACAGGCTTTTCACCATCATTCTTTGTTAGTGGTGATTCTGCGAGTTTTTTCATTTCGATATAAGCAGCTTTAAATACACGGGCTAGTGTTGAATCTTTATACTGATCAACATCTTCATAAAGAGAATCTAATGAACTCGCCTTCCAGAACTTAGCCAAAAAAAGTTCATTGGTAGTTTTGAGTTTTTTAAAGCTTGAAAACTTGGCCCAGCCAATAGCCCAACAAGCAACGCTAAGGCCGACAAGGATAAGTAAAGTTAATTGAACGACAGGACTCGCCTGTGCAATTGCATCAATGGCATTTGTATTAACAGCTACAGAAGGTGCAGACATCTTTCCTCCACTACATATTAAACCTAAGTCTAAAAATGCTGGAGGGCAACCCTATGGCGCCGGATGTTGGTCGAGGCTTTTTGCGAATTCTTCAAGAGTGAAGAAAAAATAACCTTTTACGCCTAGACCTTTTGCTAGTTCAAAATCTTCGGAGAGTAAATCTGTGATGATAGTGATTTTTTTGCGACGAGAAATCTCCTCGACGATCTCACCTTTTAGTAAGGGGCGATTCTGATAACTTAAAGGGGTGGTTAAAATATCTGCCTTAAAAGGAGTAGCAGGTAAAATACCAACACTCTCAAAACTCAGCAGTCTTGTAATATCAGCTCGTGAAGAGCCATAGAGCCATTGCGGCTTCTGTTCTTTGACTGACGTTAACAACACATGGGTATCGCTTAATATGACAGTTCGCTGATCAGCTTGATAGGGTTCTAGTAATTTTGCAAGGTGTGCATGAATCTCTGAAGCATTGTCTTGCAAACTAATGGCAAAGACTTGTTGTGGAAATGTTTTATAAAGATCCTCTAAAGTCACTAGAGTTGCAAAAAACTGTTTTAACTCTTCGGTGCTGTATTCGTGAATCTTATTAGATCTAAAAATTGGCTGACTAGGGTTCTCTCTCTGTTTTTTTTCCAAAAAATCAATAAAGTCTGAGGTTTGTTTGTTGGTGAGAACATAGAACTTTTTATCACTGCTCATGCGAACGGGGACCACAGCCCAGGCTTCTGATTTGATTCTTGAAAGCTGCTCAATCTCGTCGGTGCTATGGACGACAGCACCATAGACGACACCTGACTTTGTCAAAAGCGGGTGATCGTAGGGGGTAAACTGTTGGTTTAAGCCCCAAATACGAGCTATAAAGAGAGCAATTATCACAACTAAAACACTAATAAAGCTAATAGCAAACAATCTCATGGGGTTAGTCCTAACACCTTAAGGCATTGAAATCACCATATTTTTTTAAAACTTATGGGCGCAATCATGACTTAAAGCAATTACGCTAAAATTTGGCGTAATTAAACTTGTTTTTTATTTGGCTTTCATTTAGTTTTCAGCCCAATAAATAGGGTGTTGAGATGACAAAATTAAATCGAAAAATCGAATACGCACTGATGGCGCTTAAATACATGAGCCAAAAGATTCCTGGAGAACTTACTACAGCCAAAGAGGTATCTGAGAGTTTTCAGACGCCGTTTGATGCTACGGCTCGAGTGATGCAGATTATGGCAAGCAAGGGTCTTTTGCGTGTAGAGCATGGGGCTATGGGTGGTTATCAAATCACGCGTGATCTTTCAAAAGTTTCAATGCACGAGCTTTATGAGCTTCTTGAGGGGCCTACTGGTATCGTTAAGTGTATTCAAAAAGAAGAGCCCTGTGAAATCTACGAGACATGTAATATTGTGTCTCCATTAACTGCTCTCAACCGCAGACTCATCGAATTTTACAAAGGTATTTCCTTAAAAGAACTTCTTTTAGAAACAAAAAGTCCTGTGACTCGTTTAAGTGAGGCTACTCATGGATAATTATGAGTACAAATATGGTTTTACGACGGAGATTGAATCAGACTCAGTACAAGTGGGACTGAATGAAGATATCATTCGTTTGATCTCTGCAAAAAAAGAAGAGCCTGAGTGGATGTTAGAGTCTCGTTTGAAGGCTTTCCGTTATTGGCTCACTCTTGAGGAGCCAACTTGGGCTCATGTGCATTATCCTAAAGTCGACTTTCAGGCGATTCGATATTATTCAGCGCCAAAGCAAAAGCAGGATGGGCCTAAAACTTTAGATGAGTTAGATCCAGAATTATTAAAGACTTTTGAGCGCTTGGGAATTCCTTTACAGGAACAAAAGCGCATTTCTGGAGTTGCCGTTGATGTGGTTTTTGACTCTGTTTCTGTAGGAACAACTCATCAAGAGGACTTAGAAAAAGTAGGTGTGATTTTTTGCTCTATTTCGGAAGCAGTTCACAAGTATCCTGATCTTGTTAAAAAATATTTTGGTACAGTAGTGCCCTACACAGATAACTTTTATGCTGCGCTCAACGCCGCTGTTTTTACTGACGGATCATTTTGTTATATTCCAAAAGGTGTCAGATGTCCTATTGATCTCAGCACTTATTTTAGAATCAACGCTAAAGACACAGGTCAATTTGAGCGAACACTCTTGGTGTGTGATGAGGGTGGTTATGTGAACTACCTTGAGGGCTGTACAGCACCTCAGCGTGATGAAAACCAAATGCACGCAGCCGTAGTCGAGCTTGTGGCTTTAGAAAATGCAGAAATTAAGTACTCCACAGTTCAGAACTGGTACACTGGCGACAAAGAGGGCCGAGGTGGCATTTACAACTTTGTGACAAAACGGGGTAAATGTGCCGGAAAGAATTCAAAAATATCTTGGACCCAAGTTGAATCTGGATCTGCCATCACTTGGAAATACCCATCAGTCATTCTACAAGGTGATAACTCTGAAGGAGCTTTTTACTCAGTAGCTTTGACTCACGACTATATGCAAGCCGATACAGGCACTAAAATGATTCATATCGGAAAGAACACGAAGTCGACAATTATATCTAAAGGTATATCCACAGGGCATTCTTCTAACGCTTATCGTGGGCAAGTTAAGATTATGCCATCTGCGCAGAATGCCAGAAATTACTCCCAGTGTGACAGTATGCTCGTGGGTGATAAGTGTAGTGCTCATACTTACCCTTATATCGAAGTCAAAAATCGAACTGCGACTTTGGAGCACGAGGCCTCCACATCCCGTATCTCTGAAGATCAGATTTTCTATTTACAATCTCGAGGCTTAGATATGGAAAAGTCTATCTCGATGCTAGTAAATGGTTTTTGTAAAGAAGTCTTTAAAGAGCTTCCGTTAGAGTTCTCTGTTGAAGCAGTAAAACTCATTGAAATGAAACTTGAGAACTCAGTTGGTTAAATTGTTGGATAAAGGGTTTATAATATGTTGAGAATTAAAAATTTATTTGCACGCGTAGAAGAAAAAGAAATCCTCAAGGGTCTAAATTTAGAGATTAAGGCTGGAGAGGTTCATGCGATCATGGGACCCAATGGCTCTGGCAAATCTACCTTATCAAAGGTTATTGCGGGACATCCTGCGTATGAAGTGACTTCAGGTGAAGTTGAATATGAAGTTAATTTTCAGTGGAAGAATTTACTTGAGATGGAAGCTGACGAGAGAGCTAAAGAGGGAATCTTTTTAGCTTTTCAATATCCGATCGAAGTTCCTGGTGTTTCTAACTTTAACTTTTTACACACTTCCTTTAACTCTATTTTAGAGCACCAAGGTGCTGAGCCAATGAGTGAGAGTGATTTCCGTAAGTTGTTAGAAAAGAAAATGCAGCTCGTGCAGATGAAGCCAGAGTATTTAGAGCGTGCAGTGAATACGGGTTTTTCTGGTGGTGAGAAGAAGCGCAATGAAATTTTGCAAATGGCCGTGCTTTCGCCACGAATAGCTTTCTTGGACGAGACAGACTCAGGCTTAGACATCGATGCTCTAAGAATTGTTGCTGACGGTGTAAACAAACTAAAAACTAAAGAAAACGCGATTGTTCTGGTTACTCATTACCAGCGTTTGCTCGACTATATAAAACCAGATTATGTCCACGTATTAGCGAACGGACAGATAATTGAAACTGGTGATGCGTCTTTAGCATTAAAACTTGAAGAGCGCGGCTACGACTGGCTTTTAAATTAGGTATTATATGAATTTTGAAAAACTTTTTAATCAACAATCTCAAATAAAGCCGGTGCAAAGTGATTACTTTGCACACTTTCAAAAGCTGGGTTTGCCAACCAAAGCTTTGGAATCTTGGCATTATACTTCGGCTAAGTCAGCCTTCCAACATGACTATGCGATTGGCCAAGCTGGCAACAAGAACTCTTCTGCGACTTCACTGATGAATCAAAAAAAGGGTTGGCACAACATAAGCTTTGTTAATGGAGCGTTGAGTGCTGCTTTTAGTAGCGAATCTAAGCAATGGGTTAGAGTTGTTGAAGCAAGCGTCGAGGCTCCACAAGATGGTATCGAAGCTTTGGCTGGCGCATTTGCGACAGAAAGCTATGAAATCTCATTGCCTGCTAGCTTTTTGGATGTTGCAAAGCTTGAGCTGGATGTCACCACAACAGAAAACTCATTGGCTGCTCTAGATCTTCAGGTAAAGTTAGCTGCTCAGCAAAAAATGGTTTTACTCTTAAACATGCAAAGCCACAGCGAGCCTGCGGCCGTTTGTCTACCAAAGATTAAAATAGACCTTGGAGAAGGAGCAGAATGTACTTTTGTATATTTGCAGGATGTTAATTCTCAGAGCTTTGAGTTTTCCAATGTAAAGATTGAACTTCAAGAGAATGCTAAACTTAATTTTTTAAATCTTTCTCTAGGGGGAAAGGTCAGTAGACAATCCTTAGAGGTAAATATTCGCGGATCTAACTGTGAAGTCATAGCTAATGGTCTTTTGGTTTTATCTGGGGAACAGCATGTGGATAACACCACTTCTATCAATCATCACATTGGTGGCAGTCAGTCTTTTCAGCTATATAAGGGTATTTTGGATGGCAGCAGTCGCTCTGCTTTTACCGGTAAAGTCTATATTGCTAAAGATGCACAGAAAGCCAATTCGGAACAGCTTAATAATAACTTATTACTGAGCAACAATGCTGAAGCTGATAGTCGCCCCATGCTGCAAATTTATGCTGACGATGTCAAAGCGGCACACGGCTCAACAGTTGGGCAACTCAACGCAGATGAAATCTTCTATCTGCAGAGTCGCGCCATCTCAAAAGAAAATGCTGTTAAAATTTTAGCTTATGGTTATGTGGCAGATTTGCTTTTTAAGTTGCAGGACGCAGAGCTTGAATTGGCTCTTAGTCATCAGCTCAAAAACTCTTTTGCAAAAATTGAGATGAGCCATTTATGAGTCTAGATTCCTTTTTTGCAGAATTAAGAAAAGAATTTCCGACATTGGATCAAAAGATTCGCGGAAAATCTTTGGCATATTTGGATTCTGCGGCCACCACACTAAAACCAAAAGTCGTTATCGATAGGGTCCATAAGTACTACTCATTTGAGACGTCTAATGTACATCGGGGAGCCCACTTTTTAAGTGATCAAGGCACGGTATTTTTTGAAGGTGCTCGCTCTCGTGTTGCAAGTTTTTTAGGAGTGCAAGATGCGTCTCAGATTATTTTTACGCGAGGGACGACGGAATCAATTAATTTAGTGGCTAGCACTTGGGGGCGTTCAGAACTTACCACTGGTGACAAGATTTTACTTACGGAAATGGAACATCACGCGAATATTGTCCCGTGGCAGATGTTGGCAGCTGAAAAGGGCTTTGAAATACACTGGGTTAATGTTTTAGAAAATGGTGAGATTGATTTTGATGATTTTATTGCCAAGCTAGAGCTCAATCCAAAGTTGGTGTCCTTTACGGCATGTTCCAACACTTTGGGCAGTGTGAATCCATTTTTAAAAATGGCGACTCTTGCTAAAGCAAAAGGTGCTGTTACTTTGATCGATGCTGCTCAGGTTGTTTCTATTCGAAAGTTAAACTTGGATGGCTCGCCAATAGACTTTTTAGCACTTAGTGGTCACAAACTTTTTGCGCCTACGGGTATTGGGGTTCTTTTTGGCAAGAGAGCTCTGCTTGAGAAAATGCCTCCCTACCAAGGAGGTGGCAGTATGATTTCTAAAGTGGATTTTTCTGGAGTGAGCTTTAACGACTTGCCTTTTAAGTTTGAGGCCGGAACTCCTCATGTTGAAGGAGCAGTGGGCTTAGCGACAGCTATAGATTTTTTTGAGGACATTGGCTTTGAGCGCGTTCATCAATGGGAAAGCCAGCTGATGAGCCTTGTTACTACAGAATTAAACAAAATTCCTGATTTACAGTTCTATGGCCAAGCAAGCGAAAAAGCACCAATAGTTTCGTTTGTTTTAAAGGGTGTTCATCCCTCTGATGTGGGTCAACTATTAGACCAGCAAGGAGTTGCGGTGAGAGTGGGGCACCATTGCACTCAGCCTCTCATGCATAAATTTGGTATCCCAGGAACTGTTCGCGCTTCCTTTTCAATTTATAATAATGAAGAAGATATACATCAATTTGTTCGAGCTCTTGTAAAGGCTCGGGAGATATTGTTATGAGCAACAACGAAGTGTTAATTCGAATTCAAGCCACACCAAATCCAAATGCATGGAAGTTTGTGCTAGATCGACCTGTTCTAAATGAGGGAAAAGCCACTTACGCGAGTATTGAAGAAGCCTCTGCGAACAACCTAGCGGCATCTCTATTTCAGGTTGAAGGGGTCAAGCAGGTCCACTACTTCCAGAATGTGATAACCATAACTCATACTTTTGATGTTGACGTGGATGAGCTACATAAAAGTGTCTGTGCAGTCATTCAAACTCGTATGCCTTTGCATAACCCCAATCAAACGATTTTGGATGAAAAGAAAATCAAGAGGCAGAATCTTTCTCCTGAATTGCAGGTCATAGAAGAAATTTTAGATCGCACAGTGAGACCGGGTCTTCAGGGCGACGGGGGCGATATTGATGTTTTGAAATATGAAGAGAATAAACTTTATGTTTTTTATCAGGGTGCTTGCGGAACTTGCCCCAGCTCTACGACAGGAACACTTATGGCAATTGAAGGGATACTCAGAGATGAGTTCAACCCAGAAATCGAAGTGATCCCTTATAACTAGATAAACAAAAACACGAAAAAATCTTGAGACTCTCTTGAAAAATGTTGAATATTATTTAAGGAGTGGATATTATTCGATAAGTTTTGGCACCTAATTAAAAATAGTTTAGTCTAAGTTCGAATAAGAGCATAAAAATTTTTGTGGCTCTGGTTTTAAAAAGACCCAAACTCAAAAAAGACAATGGCACTTAGGTGATTTGGAGGATTTTATGGCAAAAGAAATTAAAGAAGCGATACACTTAGGTCATTTCTTAAAAGAAAAAAGAGAGTTAGCGGGCTTATCGCAAAAAGATGTAGCGACTAAACTAGGGTACTCAACTCCACAGTTTGTTTCTAATTGGGAGAGAGGTATTTCAACACCTCCACTAAAAACCCTAAAAAAAATTGGTGACCTTTATAAAGTATCACCGGATGAATTATTTAATGTGACCCTGAACTATCAATTACAACAGATGACTTTTGACCTAAAAAAGAAGTTTTACGGTAAAAAAGCAGCTTCTTTGTAGTTTATTAAGTAGAGTTACTCTTGTTCAGAAGCCTCTTGCTTTAAAGCATCAGAGGCTTCTTTCATTTCTACCCCATGCTGTTCTAAGGTTGTACCGATATCGCTTGCAAAAGAAGCTGAGTTTTTTACCCAGCCATTTTCACCTTCTATCGAGACTTTAAAAACTAGAAATTTTAAATCACCTTGCTTGAAGCCTCTAATTTTTAGCGGGATATTCACAGTCTTCTCGCGATGTCCTCGCACATAGGTTCCCGATACGACTCCCTCTATAACTTGAACTCCTTCGGGGATTACCCATTCAAAGTTTGCAGTTGAACTTAGCTGTGGACCCACGGTGAATTGGCCATAAACTAAAAAATCTTCAGCATCATCTTGCGGAACAGGTTGTGAACTTTGAATATAAACGAGAAGTGGAACTCCATATTTTGCGACAACTTGTTTTTGTTGATCTTTTTTGTTTATTGAAGAAGCAAAGCTCTTAGGGTTTGATTGGGTAACAAAATAGCCCGAACTAAATCCTCCAATGGCAAATCCAAAAAAAATCAAGAAAGCAAAAAACAGAGAGGATTTTATTGTTTTTAGTCTTGGCATAGCAGTCTCGCAGAGTTGTTTAATGTTAAGTAGTATTCTACTGTCGACGGATTTGCTACTCGCCCAGCGGTATAAGCTTTTACGTTAATGAGATACTTTCTACCGACAACTAAGTTACTCAAGCTAACGGTTTCATTAATGTTAGCCCCATTGCGACTTGCTCGTACCACGGAACCATTAAAAGAGGTAGTTTTGCGTCCACTGAGAGAGCCATTGCTTAGCTCAGTAGTAATATCTTCGATGTAGTCATAACTTCCATTATAGATAAACAGGTCAAGATCAGTGGAGTTACTAGCAGCATAATGTAGCGTTAAAGAGGTGTTTTCGGAAGTATGGGTGTAAACGTAAAAATCATTTGAATCCATCTGATTAGAAATATAGTCGTAAAAGGTCATCTCATCGATGCGTGGGCTCATAGAAACTGTGCAGGTAAGAGCATTGCCAGCGCTATAAAGTATCTCTTCAGTTTTTGTGGCATAGTGCTCAAATGTTAAGTCCTGTCTTTCATCGAGATCGCCAACAATACTATCTATTGCAGTTTTATCTGCTGGACTCAATTCGGAATAAAAGTTTGTGAAGCTGCTAAAAAATCTCGCGTTATTTGAAGTTGTATCACCAATAGATCTAAAGGCAGTCCAATACTTACTCCAATTATCAAGTTCGATTAAACTTTTATAGAGAGCACGTGCAATTGAAAACTCTCTAAATGTGCCCTCTCCACTCTTAGAGGGGCGATCTTGTGTGGAACTTAAACTTAAGCTCGAAACTTGCACTGATAAGGATCTTTGAATCATTGAATAAGAAAAATCATTAGTGAGTCCATTAGTGTCAATGTATCTAGATACCATATCGGCGGTTTCTTCTGGCAATGGAAACTCTGTTCTTACAGCTCCCTGAAAAAAGTTAGCCCATCCTTCGCTCCAAGCTAAACGAGGATCGATGACCGTGTTGCCGTCATGAAAACCCCCAGGGCTAGACGAAAAAGAGTACTCATCTTCTAGAAAGTGCGCATATTCGTGAATAATAACTGAGTCATCAAATTGATCTGTGTCCGCAGTTAAAAAGTTGCCAGATTGTCCACCAGAGATAAAGAGCTCGTCATTTTCAGAGACATAAAAGCTCAAAGGAGTTGTGGCATTATTTGAGTAATAAGAATATGGGTTGAATCCCTGAGCCCAGTAAGCGGTAACTTTTTTGGGTGAACTGCTTGTAAACTCAGGAGTAGTTTTTAGATATTTAACAGCTCTAAAGATAGCATAATGGATATTGAAGGCACCACCAATAAGGTTGCTCCGAGTTGCTGGCGCAACTATGCTGCCTAAATTATGATTGTTAGATAGGGGCAATGAAAATGTCAGTGTCACTGCGTAAGGAAGCTTTTGAGAAAGACTGTTTAATACACTCAACTTGAGATCGTCATTAAGAGAGCGAGAGTAAACCTTCAAAGTGTATTGACCTGGTCTATTTAGAAGTTGAAAGCTAAGGGTGCCATCGGCATTGGTTTCACCAGATTGAACTCGGGCTCCTGAAGAATCAAAAACTTGAAATTCTGCAACAGGGATCGGGTGGCGATTTACCAGAGTATCATTAAATCCATAATAGGCCCCGGACTGGGGATCACTTTTTGCGACTAAACGAAAGCGCTCAAACTGAGCTGTGGCATTGAGAGTGATAACATCAATGCCATTGGTGGCTGTGTAGGCAATAACACTTTTGCCCATGTACTCTGGCTCAGGTCGGGCATTAGCAGGAGACGGTTCTACCGTCTCGAGGTTAGTCCCGCAAGCCAATAACGTCTGTAAACTCAAGATGACGATTATGAATTGTATACGTTTTGTCACCTATGACTTATCGGACTTTTGGCTGCGGACTCAACGAAGAGCGAGCTTATTTTTTATTAAATTTATGACTTAAGATGAGTCGAAATATCTTAGAAGTGTCTCAATATAAAATAAAAAAAGGCCCGACGACTACTCTGAAACATAAACCTCTATGCTTTAGGTGGGTGACCATTATAACAACTTTAGGCTTCCCAGTACGAGCTGGGCCTGCTCACCATTGTCAGGGACAGTCCCCGATCTGATGCTTGTAAGGTTTAATTTCATCGAGATTTACGTCCTCGAACCCTATGACAACATTCTAATGCAGATTGAAAAATCGGTCAATGGAACCAGACTCTAGGAAACTCGCTAAGTATCCGAAATATGGTCATATGACGCCAGAAAAGATAGATTATATTTTTCCATTTGTAGTATTTTTCTATGGATTTTTAGTTGTGGTTGTGCTGGAAAGCCCCGCTCTTGCGCGCCTCGGACAAGAGCGCATGTCTGATGCTTTTCAGCAATTAAACAAACACAAAAAATTGGCGTGGATTTGTTTTTTTGTAGGCGGTCTTTGGTCACTGCAGAATATCTGGTTAAGTTAGGTTGAGTCATTGACTCAGTGACAAGGCTTCATTAGCTTTGTCGGCATGAGTGGTAATCAGACTAAATCTTTATCTATAAATCCAATATCATCCCAATTGGATTTACCTCTTCAGAACGAAGTTGAAAATCCTCTACAGCCACAAGTTCTTTCTGTTGAGCAGCTGAATTTACAGATCAAACAAATGCTAGAGGGCGAGTTACCTCTGTTGTGGGTCAAAGGAGAAATCTCCAACTTTAAAAAGCATAGTTCAGGCCATTTTTATTTTTCTCTCAAAGATGCCAAATCACAAATCTCTGCTGTCATGTTTAGGGGCCACAACATGCGACTCAAGTTTAATCCTAATGATGGGCTTGAGGTTTTGGTGCGTGGAAGAATCTCTGTTTACGAGCCGCGAGGAAACTATCAGATCGTTTGCGATATGATGGAGCCAGTTGGCGCAGGGGCTTTGCAAAAGGCATTTGAGCAGCTCAAAATAAAGCTAAAAAATGAAGGTCTATTTGATCCCGCACGCAAGAGAGCCTTGCCAACATTTCCCAAGCACATTGCGGTGGTTACTTCCCCAACGGGTGCAGCAATTCGCGATATTCTAAATATCTTAAAACGACGAGCGCCTAGTATTCAGGTAACAGTTGTGCCAACGGTTGTTCAGGGCGAGGGAGCTAGTCGTCAGATTATTGCTGCACTTGAGGCTGCGCAAAAGTTAAAAAATGTCGATGTTATCATTTGCGGTCGTGGTGGCGGTTCCATTGAGGACATGTGGTGCTTTAATGATGAAGCTTTAGCAAGGGCTGTGGCCCAATCAAGAGTCCCTGTGGTCTCAGCTGTGGGTCATGAGATAGACTTTACCATTTGTGATTTTGTTGCGGATTTGCGAGCACCCACGCCTTCAGCTGCTGCTGAGTTGGTTGCCAAATCAACAACGGAGCTTAGTGAAAGAGTTTTAGCTTATCGTCGATTACTTGAGATTTCCTTTCACAAGAAATTTAATGAAAAATCCAAAAAACTTGAGATGTTGTTAAAGCAACTCGTAGATCCACGTAAAAAATTACAGGATCTCCGGTTGCGCAATGATGATCTCTTGAATCGTCTAGAATTTGCGTTTTCTCGTCATCGCGAAAGACGCTTGGCTTACCTCAAACAGCTTTCAGGTCGCTTGGTTCACCCCAAAAATACTCTTCTGCAAAGTCGTCAGAAAATTGGAAATCTACAACAGAAGATGGATCTTCTCATAAAGAACAGACTCACAAGGTCTCAGGATAGAGTAAATAAGATCATGGATCTTTTAGACAGTTTGAGCCCATTAAAAGTGGTTCAGCGTGGATACTCCATGGTTTTTAAAGGTGATGAGCTGGTTAAAACTACAAAACAAGTAGAGATAAACGATGAGCTTCATATTCACCTCGCAACAGGAAAATTAAAAGTTAAAGTGGAAACAAAGGAATAGAAAATGGAATTTGAAAAGAAGTTAAAGAGATTAGAAGAAATCGTACAAAAGATGGAAAAAGGGGAGCTAGCCCTAGATGACTCTTTAAAACTTTTTGAAGAGGGAGTTAAGCTCTCTCGTGAATGTCACTCACAACTCAATGAGGCAGAAGCAAAGGTGAAGTTGCTCACGTCTATTGATGCTGAAGGGAACGCAAAAACTCAAGACTTCCATGTTGAGGATGGTGAGTAATGGATCTGATGCTCTCTGTAGAAGATGAGATTCAAAAAACGACCGAGAGCATTAATGCTTTTATCAAAAGTGAAATTAATGGCGAAGCCCTTCCTGTCGGACCAGGCGTCAATAGACTCAAAGAATCTGTAGCCTATTCAGTAGCAAATGGAGGAAAGAGATTTCGTCCTCTTTTAACGCTATTAACGGGTCAGATGTTGGGGGCAGAAGAGGGTCGTCTTTTGCCATTTGCTATGGCTGTGGAGATGATCCACTCCTACTCATTAATTCATGATGACCTTCCCTGCATGGATGACGATTCTATGCGCCGAGGTTTGCCAACAAATCATATCGTCTATGGCGAAGCTATGGCCCTTCTTGCTGGAGATGCTTTACTCACTCAAGCCTTTGATAAAATTCTTCAGGCCTATGGTGACAATCCCCATTTGGCGGTGAACCTTTGTAAGCTCCTTACGGAAGCAAGTGGCTGGCAAGGGATGATTACCGGGCAAGTGATGGATATTACTGCCACAGATAAAATTACCTACAATGAACTCCAAAAGATGCATGAGCTTAAGACAGGCGCGATGATTAGAGTTGCCGTTGAAGGGGCAGCCTATATAGCGGGAGCAAAGCCGAGCGCTGTGCAAACTTTGAGAAAGTTTGGGGCAAGCCTCGGCTTGGCCTTTCAGATTGCTGATGATATTTTAGATCAACACGACAAGAAACAAGATGGACGAAGTTACGTTGCACTTTTGGGTCTAGAGAAAACGAAGGAGTGGCTTGAGCATATTTCCGCAGAAGCTTTAAAAGATTTGCGAAGTGTGGGTGAGTCAGCTCAATTAGAATATTTGATTCAGTTTAATTTAAAGCGAAAGATATGAGAGCTGATCAGTTGTTGGTGAAGCTAGGGTTGGCTACTTCACGTACTCAGGCGCAGACCTTTATTAAAGCTCACAAAGTTTTTTATTTTGAGGCAGGCAAAAAGGTTTTTATCCAAAAACCAGCTCAAGAGTTAGCTGAAGACATAAAACTATCTATGGAGCCCTCTGAGGAACAAAAATTTGTTTCTCGTGGTGGGCTAAAGCTGCAATCGGCTTTAGACTATTTAAATCTAAATATTTCAGGTTTTGTTTGTCTGGACATTGGCCTTTCAACTGGTGGTTTTAGCGATTGTCTCTTGCAGCGTGGAGCTCAGCAGGTCATTGGTATTGATGTCGGTAAAGAGCAACTACACACTAGGCTCCAAGCTGAGTCTAAGCTCATTTGGTTTGATAAAATTAACGCAAGACAATTGGCTGCCTATCCTCAAGTGGTAGAGACATTTCCAGCTGATGGATTTGATCTTATTGTAATGGATGTGTCTTTCATCTCCATGACATTGATTGCTCAGCAGTTAAAAGCCTATTTGAAGCCCGAGAGCGGCAGGCTATTAAGTCTAGTCAAACCTCAATTTGAACTATCACCCACCGCCTTAGGTAAGGGGGGAATAGTTAAAGATACGAAACTTTACATTGATGTGGAGACAAAGATAAGATCTACCTTGAGCGAAAACAAATTTAAAATCATAGACTACTTTGATTCAAAAATTCTTGGGGGAGATGGCAATCGTGAATTTTTCGTCTTTGCAAAATAATTTATTGCTTCTGATTGTTTTTATGTACCTGGTGGGTTGTCAAAATTTACAAACTCGAGAGAGAAGTGGGCAGTCTCCAAAAGCTACTCCAACCAAGTCCGCAGATATTTTTGATAAGACACCGCCGTCGGAGCCCGAGGTAAAAGATGAAGGTGTTGCCGAAATTACAGCTCCCGTAATTGCAACTCCAGAGCTACCAAAACTTGGAATTATTCTTGGCCCTGGTGGCGCCAAAGCATTTGCTCATGTAGGTTTTTTAAAAGAACTTCATCGTAGCAAAGTTCCAGTGGTCGCAGCTGCAGGGATTGAGTGGGGTTCTTTGATGGCAGCTCTCTACACTCATCGCGCTTCTGCCAATGATGTTGAATGGCAAGCTTTAAAGTTTAGTGAACATGAGGTATTTAAAAAGAAAATTTTTAATGTTAGTTCCGACACCCCAGAGTTTTCGCTCTTACAGTCTCAGCTTAAATCTATGCTTGGTGAAACTCAGCTAAAAGATCACCGTATGACTTACGCTTGTCCTGCTTTTCGCTACAAACAAATGCAAAATTATGTGATGGCAAAGGGTTCCGCCCTCCAGGCAGTATCCTACTGTATTGCCTCGCCACCGATTGCCAAATCTTTTGGTGGCTATACGGCAGGATTATTTGAAGTCCAACGTGTGGCAGATTTTTTAAGGAGTCGCGGCGCTAACTATATCATTTATGTGAATGTTTTGGCTGGTGGGGCGCAAAAAGGACTATCAGATGATACTAGCGAGGTCATATTATGGCAACAAGTCGCAGAGTATTCTAATCGTAAGAATTTAGGTGTAGATTATATTGTAGACTTGAACTTGGCAAAATATGGAATTTTAGACTTTAAAGCCAAGCGTGACATAGTGAGAGAAGGAGCAGAGCAAGCGACTTCTCCACTCAAAATTTTACTGAGAAAATGGAACTTATAGCGAGGTAGCAGTTGAGAAAGCCAACAGAAAACATTGAGATTTTTAAAAACAGACGACTCATTCTTGGTGATAAAATTAAGGGCGATGCTTTGGTGATTGCATCTCATCCTGAGCTTATCCGCAATCACGACGTGCATTTTCCTTATCGTCAGGATTCTAATTTATATTATTTAACAGGATGGGAAGAGCCAGAATCCATCTTAGTTTTTAGGCCAGGACTCAACCCTGAAACTGTCATGTTTGTGCGCAAAAGGGATAGAGAGCGCGAAACGTGGGATGGTTTTAGATTTGGCCCTGAGGGTTGCGAAGAGAATTTTAAAGTGGATAAAGCTTATCCCATCGAAGAGTTCACTAAAATTGCCCCTAAGTTGTTAGCAGATGTAAATAGTCTTTATTACTCACTCTTTAAAAACCCTCATGTAGATGAGCTCATGAAAGAAGTTCTGGAGACAGTAAAGCGTTCTCGTGGTCGCACTGGTTATGGACTACTTTCTATTCATGATGCTGATGTCCTCCTTGGGGAAGCTCGAGTTATCAAGTCTGAACCAGAACTGGCAAACTTGCGTGAAGCTTGCGAAATCACAGCGCAAGCTCATTTGGCAGCCATGCGTTTTACCCGTCCAGGAGTTACGGAAAGACAAGTGCAGGGAGTGCTGGCTCATCACTTCTTTATGAGAGGTGCTGCTCGCGAGGGTTATAACTACATTGTAGCGAGTGGTAACAATGCTACGACATTGCATTACAACTTTAATGATCAAACCTGCAAAGATGGCGAGTTGTTATTAATTGATGCAGGCGCTGAGTACAATTACTTTACAGGTGATATCACAAGAACTTTTCCGGTAAATGGAAAATTTAGCGATGCACAGGCACGAGTGTATGAAGCAGTCTTGCAAGTACAAAAGCAGATCATAGATTTTATCAAGCCTGGGGTTGTGTTTAAAGAGTTGCATGATATGGGTGCAAGTCTTTTGACAGATGCTATCCTTAATTTAGGATTGCTGAGCGGCCGCAAAGAAGATGTTATGGCGGCTTTACATCATAAAAAATATTATCCACACGGCATTGGTCACTGGTTAGGTATGGATGTTCACGATGCGGGACTTTATTTTCAAAAGGGAGAGCCGCGTCCACTAGAACCTAACATGTGCTTTACTATCGAGCCTGGAATTTATATTCCTGCAGATGATGAATCTGTGCCGAAAGAGTATCGTGGCATTGGCGTGAGAATCGAAGACAATATTCGTGTCACAGCCAGTGGTACAGAGAACATGACGTCATCAGTTCCAAAAGAAATTGCCGATATCGAAAAAGTAGTGGGTTCTATCGGTTAAATAAACCGATGAGCCACACCGTTTTTAAAGTGAGAGGTTGAGTTTTGCAACTCAGCCTCTGTTTTAAATAAACGATCGTCTCTTGCTGCCGCACTTACTGCTAAAGACATATGTGTTGCCGAAAGAAGCAACTCGTAATCACCCATAGTGTTACCCGAGGCTAAAAAGGGTTTTTGACCTTGAGTTTTCTGCAATAGGGCTTCGACTTTTCCTTGCCGATAGGTAATCGGAAATAGGCCAGTATCTCCTACGATTCCATTTTCGACTTGAGTTTCTACGCCAATGACATTGTCATGGGACAAACCAATGGCTAAGGCCCCTGGCTCAACTGCCCACTTCACAGAGGCCGTAACCACAAAAATCTGCACATTCTCTTTTAAGAGTATTTCAATAAGTCTCTTCTGCTCTTCAAAGATAGGGTTAGGTTGGATAGCTTTAAAGCTTTGCTGGGCCCACTCTCTTACTTGCTCCAAAGTTTTACCCCGATTGATTTGAGCCAACCACAAATATGCAGATCGAGGATCGTTGTTGATTTTCTTCATCTCAAGGTAGTGGTTCCAAGGCTCTGGCGGCAAATTTACGAGTTTATTATCAATCTGAAAATGAAAGAACTGCTCTCCGAGGTCGGTATCCCAAAGGGTGCCGTCAGCATCAAAGGCCGCGATGAGCTTTTGCCCCTGATCCTTTGCCATCATTATTGAAGTTTTGATTTGTTCCCAGACCTGTGGAGAATAAGGTTTATATTTCATGTGGCTATGATATGAAATATATTGAATTCTGACAAGGGGAGCTTCAATGGCTTACTATTGCCGCGTATTACAAAGTTCAGATATTGAAGAGATTCTAAAATTTGAAGAGCAAAAGCTACAGGAGCTTATTCCAGATGAGTCAGAAAGAATGTTTGCAAGTTGGAACTCCCGAGCTCGTCGAGAGGCTCTTGAGCACTACTCTCAACTTGGTTGGTCTTTTTTAGCAAGAGATTCACAAAAGCCAAATGAGTTTTCTAGTGAGGGAACTTTAGTCGGCTACTTTTTAGGTCAACCCCTTTTGTTTTTTGAAGGTCAAACACAGAGCTTGTGGGTAGAGCATATTCAAACATCTAATGAGCAGGCTTCAATGGAGCTAATTGATTTGGCTTATCGACTTTCTCGAGAAAAGCATTTTCAAAAAGTATTTTTACCGAAAGGGGCTAGTGGTCTTCCACCAGTTTCTTTTGAAAATTGGCAACCTCAAGTTTTAACTGCAAAAACGACGAAGGCATTATGAAGACGCAACTTTCTGCATTGGCGCGAAGTAAATTTGTAAAGACACTTACTGAGGAAGAATATGATCTTCTCATTATAGGTGGAGGAATTACAGGGGCTGGTGCCGCCAGAGATGCAGCAATGAGAGGCATGAAAGTGGCTCTTGTTGAAGCCCATGATTTTGCCAGCGGGACTTCGTCTCGTTCTTCTAAGTTGATTCATGGGGGAATACGCTATCTCGAAAATTTGGAATTTAAATTAGTATTTGAAGCTCTCAATGAGCGCAGCAAGTTATTTGAAATGGTACCGCATCTAGTTCATCCCCTGCGTTTCATGCTTCCTCTTTATGAAAATAGCCGCGTCGGAATGTTTAAGATGGGACTGGGCATGTGGCTATACGACGCCTTAGCGCTTTTTCAGGTTCCAGAGATGCATGAACAGCTAAATGCTTTTGAGTCCCTTGAAAGAATCCCTGCTATTAACAGTATGGATTTAAAAGGTTCATTTGTTTACTCAGATGGATATATGGATGATGACCGTTTGGTGCACGAGACTTTGCGCTCCGCAGTTGAGTACGGCGCAACTGTGGTCAACTACGTTAAAGCAATCTCACGAGAAACTAATTTAGAGAACACAGTGCAGTCCATTTCTTGCGAAGATACTCTCTTGGGGCAAAAATTTCGTATAAAAGCAAAGCATGTGATTTCTGCTGTAGGTCCGTGGACAGATTTGTTTGGCGAATCCTTCTTAAAGGATTGGAAGAGAACTCTACGCCCCACAAAGGGAATACACCTGACTTTTAAAAAGGAACGTATCGAACTACCATGTGCTGTCGTTATGGCAGCAGAAAAAAGTTCTCGGATTGTTTTTGCAATTCCAAGGCATGAGATGGTCATTGTTGGCACCACAGATACAGACTTTAAGGGAGACCCTAGCCAAGTAGCTGCAACAAAAGAAGATGTGGATTATCTTTTAAAGATTACAAATGAGTACTTCCCAGGAGCTCAGCTCACAGTTGAAGATGTAATTGCATCTTATGCAGGTGTTCGTCCACTCATTGCCGACGATGCAGAATCTGAAGGCAAAACAAGTCGGGAACACGCTATTTGGACTGAGCGTGGTGTTACTTTTGTGGCAGGGGGAAAATACACTACTTATCGTTTGATGGCAGAGCAAGTGGTTGATGAAAGTATCAATCACTTACCTCTAGATTTAAAAATTCGCTTTACTAGTGCTAACACTGCCACAGCTTTAAATGAGTGGACTCATCTAGAAAGTTATCAGCAGGCTTTAAGTACTTGTGAGCAATGGAACGCTAAAAAGCTTTCGTATGCAGATAAGTTAAGACTTGCAGAGAGATATGGACTTGAGGCCAAGACCTTAGTCGAAAGCTATGGCAATCAGTTTTCGTATTGGCAAATCGAAGCCATTCAAGCTATTCACACGACTATGTGCCTAAATTTAGTAGATTTCTACACTCGCCGAGTGCCATTGGTTTTAGCAGACCCACAGCATGGTCTTCAGTTATTAGAAGAAATCTCGACCATTTTTAGCTATTATTTAAATTGGGATAGTAATAAACTCAAAGAAGAAGTTGCAAATCTAAAAGCTTATTTGGCTAAGGAGATGGCATGGAAAGGAGAGGCATTAAAAGAATCTTAGAGATTTTTATTCTCTTTTTCCTTTTTGCTTGTCATGTCGAAGCCCAGCCTCTTCAGCACAAACTAGAAATTCAACGCAATAACCGCTACGGTATGAACCGAGTTGATGTCATTGAGTTTCATAAAACGCACATCAAAGTAAACTCTAAGAAACTCAATTCGGTAAAAGCAAAAAGAATTGCTGCTAAACTTTTAAGTAATTCCAAAATAAAAGCCGATGCACCCTATTGCAGTGCTGGCAGTTTTCGTATTATCAAAACCAGTTCAGGCAAAAAAACAATTCATGCAGGCTGCGCTCTGGGTAAAGACTACGGAAGCTTTTTGGCGGATCTCTATGAACTTCATGAGGTCAAGCAGTGATGTCGAAGCTATTTTTGAGTTGCATGATAGTATTCTTAACTAGATTTGCGTGGGCTCAGGTCGATATTCAAGTTGACTTGAGTGTGTACGAAACAGAGATGCTGAGTAAGTTTGATGTTATCAGAGATGAAATCAACATGACTCGTGGTCAAACACAAAGGTGTGAGATTCAGCCAGAGAAATTTTGTACTTTTGATAAAGCTTGCCAAGAGCTTACAAAAAATGCGACCAAATTATCGTTTGGCAAAAACAGTAAAGGCGAGGAGTTTCCTAACTTTATGCTGCGCGAGTATTACAATATGTTTTCTCGCTGTGCTCAAGTAGTTCCAAATCTCAATTTTTCTGGCGATAAGTTTTATAATTTAAATTTCTTAAGCCCCAAGGAGCAGATCAAAGCACAAAGTAAAAACTTGAATGAGAAAGCAAAAACTGCAGAAAAATTTTTAAAGGATGCGCAAAGGCAGATACTTGAGACTTTGAGAGCAAAGTTTCCTAAAATGGATGCAGCTACATATTCAAATTTAAAATCCCGAATAGAATCAGTAAAGCTCGTCATGCCTAGTAGTGAGAGTTTGAGTGATTTATTGTCAATGGGTTGTGAAGCGCCAAATGCTTTGTACTATCCTACAATGCATACAATTACTATCTGTCCGCAGATGTTGGAGCTTCCAGATTCTGCTTTAAAGTTTGTTATGGCTCATGAACTTGCACACTCTATTGATCCCTGTTCGGCAGGTTTAGATTTATATAAAAATGAAAGTAATCAGAATATCGGTATTGATCCTGATATTTTGTTTGATCGTGGTGAACCACGAGGCAAAAAGATGATCTCGGGAATACCTCTCAATAAAAGCCCCTACGGAGAGCTTATTAGTTGTCTTCAGAACCCTGCATCGATTAAAGCTGCCCCAAGCGGTGAATTTACCTTTCTCAGGGAACAGCGTGAGGAACTTGAAATGCTAGAAACAGAAGACGATGTTTCTAGTGAGTTGATTGAAGCCAAAAAAAAACAAATAGATCGGATTAGCGAACGCACAAAAGAAAATCCTTATTGTAAGATCCTCAGTGGCAGCAGCCATATTCAGGAGGGTTTTGCTGATTGGATGGCTGCAGAGTTGGTGGCAAAAGATGTAAGTAACGCCCAAGGAGCTCTCGCCAAGCAAGAAATAGTGAAGTCTGCATCTTCTCTTTTTGTGAGCCTAGGATGTCCATCGATCAAAGATGAAATACACAGCTTTTTTAAGAATCGCCTAGTCGGATCGCAAGCAGAATCATGCGTTGAAACTATGGAACCCAAGCAAGCTAGTGGAGAATCTGAAATCGCAGGTGATCCTAGCGATCACCCCGACTATCATTTAAGGATTAATCGCATCTTAATGGCTCACCCTCAGATTCAAAAAGTTATGGGTTGTGATGGGCAGAATAAAGCAAAGTACTGCCCTTGATTGTCACTGTCGGCTAAATTGACAGCCTTAAAGCAATACATACAGTTCTCCGGTGGTTTAGATATTGTAATACCCTCCTATGTTCTGGAGGTTATTAATGGTTCAGATTTTAATTATGACTTGTATGTTGAGTATGGCGGGTTGGCTTATCGGCTGCCAAGAGACCTCAACAAAAAAGAGCCAAGAGAAGCTGAATAAAAGCCAAAGCCTTCAGGCTGGCGCCGAGAGCGCTTCAGAATCGCAAAACTATTTTCGTCGTTATTCATTTACAGAAAACAACTGCACAACAGGCAATCATGAGTTCCATTCGGAAAAGAAGTTTTGTTATACGCTCTTAGACGAAGAAGTAAATCAGAGCTGTGCCAGAGGAAAGAGAGAATATCTCTTTCAGCAAGACTGTTCGGGCCCAGGTCAAGAGACAACCCTGGTAACAGCAAAGCGTCCTGCTGCGGCTTTCTGTCGAGTGCAAGCGCAGGATCTTTCTGCGGGAATTAGTTCTAAAAAAACGTCTATAAATCAAGAGTTTATTGATTGGGATAGGTCGACTCAGTTTGGTTTAAAATTAATGGGCGGCAAAGTTAAAGATTACGGGCTGATTTATTTAAACTTAGTACCGGCTTATAGTCATGAATCAGAAAGAGCACACCTAGTATTTAATAACACAGAATCAGACACGGTTACGATGCTCAGGGGTAGTTCGCAAGATGAGTTGTTTTTACAAGTTGGATATCTCCAGCAACAAAAAGTTGTAACTACTGAGTGTGAGTTAGGCTTTGTAACCCCCACTAGAAAGTCTACGAGTGGCGGCATTACCTGTGAGTACTATTATGGAAAATCCACTGAGTCGATAAAGCAGTTTGTTAATATTCCTATTTCTCCTCTAGACACTCATCACAAGTACGAAAAAGAAGTTAGTGTTGCTACAGAAAAAACTTTTAAACTCACTCTAGAGAGAAAAAACTCTGATTATTTTGTTGAGATTCAGGCTCCTTCCCCTCTCATCAGTCAGGCCATTTTGGCAAAAGCAAAGTTTTCGCAAGAGCTGACACTTTTTCACTCAGAGCAGTCGACAGGAGATATACTCAATGTCCGCTGCCACGTTGCGCAAAAATAATTTAAAAAAGGACCTAAATATCTGCATTGACTCTTATTTTTTGTGTAACTAGACTTTTACCAAAGTGGCATCAAAGTTATACATTCGAAATGGAAGTCGGCATGGCCTTTTTTGACAAATTGACAGACTATTTTTCTAACGACATCGCAATTGATTTAGGTACAGCAAACACACTTGTTTATGTAAAAGGCCGCGGCATTATTCTTGATGAGCCTTCTGTTGTTGCTGTTCAAAAAAATTATCGTGGAATGCAGAATCGCGTACTAGCAGTAGGTAAAGAAGCAAAAGAAATGTTAGGCAGAACACCTGGCAGTATTGTTGCGATTCGCCCGATTAAAGACGGAGTTATTGCTGACTTTGAAGTCACTCAGTCGATGCTTAAATATTTTATCGCCAAGGCAACTGGTGAAAAGAAAAGTTTTATTCGCCCAAGAATTATTATCTGTGTTCCTTATGGAATCACCCAAGTTGAAAAACGCGCTGTTAAAGAAGCTGCTCAATCAGCGGGTGCTAGAGAAGTTTATCTTATCGAAGAACCAATGGCAGCAGCAATTGGCGCGGGTCTTCCTATTACAGAACCATCAGGAAACATGGTTGTAGATATGGGGGGCGGTACAACAGGTGTCGCGGTTATTTCACTTGGCGGTATTGTTTATTGTAAATCTATTAAAGTTGCTGGTGATAAATTTGATGAAGCCATCGTCAACTATGTGCGACGTCAATTCAACTTACTAATCGGTGAGCGCACAGCTGAAGCAATTAAAATGCAAATTGGAAACGCTTACCCATTTGAAGAAGAGCGCGTGATGGAAATCAAGGGTCGTGACCTTGTTGCCGGTGCTCCTAAAACTATCGAAATCACTAGCTCTCAAGTAAATGATGCTTTGATGGATCCACTTTCAGAGATTGTAGATGCAGTCAGAACTGCACTTGAGAAAACACCTCCAGAACTTGCTTCTGACATTGTTGATAACGGAATCGTTTTAACAGGTGGTGGTGCGATGCTCGCAAACTTAGACGTTCTTCTGCGCGAAAGAACTGGCTTGCCAGTTTCGATTGCAGAAGATCCTCTAAGCTGTGTTGTGCTTGGATCTGGCAAAGTATTAGATAATTTGGATTTGTTAAGACAGCTTACAATTGATTAGAGGCCATCATGTTAGATGCGGAAGTTCGAGCGGTTTCTCTTTTCTTCTACTATGCTAGTTTAGATGAGAGAAAAGCATATGAGCTTTCGCAAGCAGCAGTCACTCGTATTGATGATCTCTTACGCAAAAATCCCAAAGCAAATATCCAACAAACCACGGTGCAAGAATGCACTCACTTGTGGTTTGCTTACAGCAAGCGTAAAGAAACTCGAAACCGCCAGCAAAGTCGCCCAGCAATAGGCTGGAAAGTTCCTCCCGGCGAGGCGTTCAATCAGTGGCAACAATTCTACAAAAAAGCTCCTCCAGAAGAAATTCTTGCTGTGATTTTTTTTGGTATTCTAAAGTTTAAAATAGCTGACATTGCAAAAGGAACAGGTGTTAGTGAAGGTACAATTCGTCTTCGACTAACTCATGCCTTTAAGCGTTTAGGTGAACTTTCAAATGTTAGGACTCTCCATGCCTAACAATCAAGATCAGTTAAACTATGCAAAATATAAAAAGCGCGAGGTGAGTTCATTTCATGCTCGTGAAATGCTCTTAGATCACTATCTTAAGAATTTAGATCAAGATAGAGATCAAGCAATCCAACACTATCTAGACATTTCACTTGATGCTCAACTTGAACTTAAAAATCTACAGTCAGGTTTGCAATGCACGGAAACACTTTCTAGAACTGAAGTGAGTGATGCTTTGGTTGAGCGTCTCAAGCAACCTAATTCCTACTTGTACCGATTATTGCAAAAATCAAATTTTGCTCATTGGCCTCAAGGATTAAAGTGGGGACTAGAGTCATTAATGGTCATCACCATCATTTCAGTAATTATGACAGTAGTACCATGGAGCAAAATTATTGAACTGGGCACAGGTAGTCCAGGGGCTCAAGTTGTCATTGCCGAGGTCAAGCGAGAAGAGCAAGTTGCACAAAATGAAGTTGAAGAAAAAGGTGAGTTTATTGATGAGGGCATCAGTGTTGAAAACTCAAAAAGAGAGCCTGAAGTTGTTGCTCCTGTGGTTGTTGAAACCACTTCTCCAGCTAAGCCAGTTGTAGCAGTCAGTGATTCCACTGAAACAGTAAAAAAGGCACCTGCTGTTGAAACCGTAGCCGCAAAACCTGAAACTGCTCCGGTAGAACCAACTGTAACAGAAGTTAAAAAAATCACTTTGCCTGAAGGGATTCCTCAAATTGCAAGCGGTGGTTACCTTTTTAGGGGAACACTTCAAGTTAAAGGCCTTCAGTCAAATGGAGTTAAAATTAAAGAGAAAATTATTTCATTGGGCGGGCGTAAGGCCGGAGATGTTGAGTTAGGCTGGCAGAAGAAAAATGATTCTCAGTACTATCACTTTACGATGCCTGACGCAAAATATGCTGAGTTGATAAACTTTATTCATCCATTTGGAAAGCTTACTTTGCGTCGAGAAAAGCATCCGCGCGTTATGCCTGATGGAATCTTGAGACTTATTATTACAGTTGAAGAGGTTGGGCAGTGAGTGGGCTAAAGAAGAGGCCTCGAAAATCCTTAAGGACAATTCTCGTTGTTTGGTTTCTACTGTTTACAATTATTCCTTTAGGTTTTGTATCGTACTATTCTCTAAGACAATTTGAGCGTGCTATCGATAAAGAATTAGCGCAACGTTTGGGAGCAAACGCGCGGGAAATATCTTCAGTAATAAATGACTATCGTATTGGCCAGCTACAGAAGAAAGAGAAATACACAAAAGATCCTAATCTCATCTACCACCTTACCATGGATGATGCTGCCGCCATCAAAAATCTTTCGCTCTCATGGATAAAGCAGGATTTTGCAAGTTCAATTACATTCTTTAATCGCGAGGGACGACTTCAAGTTTCAGTCTTTAAAGATGACAAAAATATAGTTAGATCTTTTATTCCAACACAAGAGGCAATTTTTCTTTCTGCTGGATACATGAATCAACTCAAAACTGCTGATGATGTAGGTGTTGTAGAGCATTCGCCTAATAAGAAAACATCACTTATTCTTATTTCGAAGGTTACTAATAATAATAACAAAATAATTGGCTACCTTGAGCAAATCATTGAAATCGAAAAATCATTTCTATCTAGATTAAAGAATAGAACAAAGTTAGAGATCATAATTTTTAAAGATGATGGCACCGTAACGGTGGGCACTCATGCTGACTTTCTTTTATACAAAAAAGATTTTTTTAAGCGCTACTTTAACCAAAAAGGTGATTCTTTTTTTGAATTAACATTAAGAGGAAAGCCTTTAGGATTCTTAATTCAACCAGTGGCTTGGGGTGATAGCAATTTTTTTGTGGCACTTGGTGCTTCTAAATCTGACGCTCAGGCTGCATTAAAGAACATATATTATGCTTTTTTAAGTGTTGTTGGTGCGGTTATTTTATTCCTAGTTATTACAATTCTTGTGACTTCCAATTGGTTTTTAAAGCCCATTTATGAACTTGTTGAAGCATTGCAATCATTTGAGTCCCAAGAGCAAGCTGTTACCATACCAGTAAAAAATGACACTGAAGTTGGGCTTTTGACTGAATCCTTTAATGATATGAGCAAAAAAATCTGGCAAGCACGCTCTGACTTGCGTAAGAAGATTACGGAACTTGAATTAGCTAATAGGGAGCTAAAAGACACTCAAACAAAACTAGTTCATTCAGCAAAAATGGTCTCTCTGGGGCAGTTGGTTGCTGGAGTTGCCCATGAGTTAAATAATCCCATCGGATTTATTAATTCCAACATGGCTCACCTGAAAGACTACTCTGAAAGACTCATCCAACTTGTGCAAATTGCAGAAAAAAATCCAGCTGCTTTGCTAAAAGCAAAAGAAGATCTCGAATTTGATTATGTAGTCAAAGATTTGCCAAAACTTATTACATCCTGCCAAGAAGGTGCTCGTCGCACCCGAGATATTGTTATTGGCCTAAGAAATTTCTCTCGTTTAGATGCAGCAAAACTGCAAGAGATCGACTTGCATCAAAGTTTAGATACCACATTGAATTTACTACAAGGTGAAATAAAAAATAGAATCACAGTTCATAAGCAATATGAACCTATTCCAACCATCCATTGTTATGCCACTCAGATTAATCAAGTCTTGATGAATATTCTATCAAACGCAGTTCAAGCTATCGAAGGCTCAGGACAGATCTGGATTTCTACACAAACAATCAAAGACAAAAAAGGCCTTGTACAAGTTTCGATTCAGGACAGCGGCAAAGGCATGGCTCCCGACGTTCTAGAAAAGATATTTGATCCTTTCTTTACCACTAAAGGAGTGGGGCAAGGTACGGGGTTAGGCCTAAGCATCTCGTATGGTATTATTCAAAATCACGGCGGCGAAATTCAAGTGAGATCTGAGGTTGGAGTCGGCACTGAATTCCTAATCACTTTGCCAATGGATCCTCCAACGCAACAGAGTCACTCTTAAGTCTCAAATTGAAACAATTCGTTAGTCCATTAAGCGACGGAGTCGAGTTTCCGATAAAGAAATCAATGAGTGATAAAAGTGAAAGCAACAATCAACAGAACTTTGCAAAAATAAGTTTAGCAGTCGTCGTATTGCTGTTGTTGTTTTTATTGTTTGAAGAAGACGCAAACAAAAGTGTTTCAGAAACACTTCCCCGCCAACCTTCTGGAGTACCGGCACGACCCTACTCCATAGATCGTGTAAACGATCATATACTATTAACTCAGGACTCCATTGAGATTCAGGCAGCAAAAACAAAAGAGGAGTTGCGGAGAACAGTCGAGACGCCAGCAAAGCCTCAGGCGAAGAAACATTCTTCGGAGACTCTTCTGAATTTTGATTACGATCGTTCTCACGAAGCAGTAGCTCAAGACTTGGGGCGAGCTAAAGAGCCTGGAGCGGCGCCCTCGACTCCTCATGAGTTGATTCAAGCGCAGATTTACAACAAAGAACTCCAAGCTCAGCGAATGGATGAGTATTACGAAAGAAAGCGTAATCTAATCATAGAGAATGCTCGAGCTAAGGGTTATCAAGTCGAGGTCGACTACAAAGGCGAAAAAATTCTCAAATGGAAGAAAATAAAACGCAGCAGTGCATCTGAGAGAATGACAAATGGCACTGGGAGCGCAGCAAAGTAATACCAAAGGGCTGTTGCCACTCTATTTTTTAATCATTAGACTAATACCACCTGGAGGTAGACATGCGTTCTTTATTAACTATTACAGCAATCATTTCTTTATTTGGTAGCGTCAGCTGTGGTCCTAAAGCATTTGTAAAAGGTCAATACGATGATGTGGAACGTGAAAACCTAATGAACGATCAGTTTTCAGAAACTGATATGCAGAAAATTGTTGCGGATATGGTAAAGAGCATGACTCAACATCCAACGATTCAGAATGCTAAAAATCCCCCAATAGTTATGGTGACAGGTATGCAGAATAAAACTTCTGAGCACATCGACACGCAATCAATTATGGACATGGTCAGAGTTGAGTTGATGAAAACTGGCAAAGTTGGATTTATTGATAAAGAGGCTCGTGAAGATATTAAAGCAGAGTATGACTATCAAGGTTCTGGCATTGTTGATGAGTCGACAAAAAAGGGACCAGGTGGTCAGGTTGGTGCAGATTTGATTATTAACGGGCGCATTGATTCTATTGTTCAAGAGGTCGGAAAAGACAAAACGGTCTATTACAAAGTTACTTTAAATCTCACGAACTTAAAGACTAGTGTTATTATGTGGTCTGACCACAAACAAATTCGTAAAGCATTCAAAAAGAAGGCAGTAGGTTTATAGTTTGAAATTGCCCCTAAGAATATCAAAGGCTTCCGTAGTGGGGGCCTTTTTTATAATTTCAGCCTGTGCTACCTATCAGTCTCATGTCGATGAGGCGAGGCGCTATTTGGAGATAGGTCAACCGCAAGAAGCTGTTCAGAGACTTAAACCTCTTGCAGAAAAAGAGTCGGGTGATCAACTCGTATATCTTTTAGACTACGCAACAGCCTTGGCAATTAAGGGTGATCTTGAAGAGTCCAATCGCAATTTTATAAAAGCCGACAAACTTGCTGAAAACTTGGACTATCTTTCTATCAGCAAGTTTACAGGGTCTTTGGTTATCACTGAGGAGCTAAATCATTATCGCGGTGATACTTTTGAGAAGATTTTTATCAATGCACATTTGGCGTTAAATTTTTTGAGCTTAAACAATCTGGATTCAGCTTTAGTTGAGGCTCGAAGAATTAATGAGAAGCTCCAAAAGTACCGCGCCAATGCTGAGAAAGAGAATTTCAAAAAAAATGAGTTTGGAATTTATCTTTCAGCCATAATGTGGGAAGCCAATCGCAGTTTTGACGATGCCTATATAGCTTACGAGAATACTTATAAAATTAATCCCAATTACCCGGGGATTGCGCAAGACCTTATCAGATCTGCAAAGCTCTCTAAGCGGATGGATGCATATAAAAAATGGAAAGAGAGATTTCCGTCTGTGGTAGAAAACCCAGATTGGTATGATTCTAAGAAAGCCAGCGTTGTAGTTCTAGCAATGCAAGGCTGGGGACCACGCAAAAAGTTTTATGAAGGTGACTACAGATACCCTGATTTAAAACGAGTTTTTTCCCAAACACAGTATGTGCAAATCAATTGGCAAGATCAGTTCACAACCACAAATATTACATATGATGTGAGCAATGCTGCCATAGAAACTCTTAATGAAGATCGTGGTGCTCTCATCGCAAAGCGAATCTCTGGTTATGTAGCCAAAGAAGTTCTCGCAGATCAAGTTCGCCAGAAGGACGAAAACTTGGGAGCTCTAGTTTCTTTGATTTTAAATGCGACTGACAGAGCTGATCTTAGGCAGTGGTCAACAATGCCAGAAAGTATTCAAGTGCAGCGATTGTATTTAAATCCCGGAAGTTATGATTTTAAGCTTGAGGGGGTTAATTACTACGGTGGCCTGACTGGAGAGCAAAAAGAAATTAAAGGAGTGGCTCTTCAAGAGAGAAAAACTCAATTTCTAGTATGGCGAGTCTTAAAATAAAAAAGCCACAGCTTGTGGCTGTGGCTTTTGAGTCTTCAACTAAATATTAAGCTTAGTTATTTAAGCCAACATTTGATGCAGGAAGATTTGGAGTCTCTTCATCTTGCTGCAAACCAGGAAGAACTGTTGCTTTTTCAGCAGCTACTTTAGCAGTTTGATCTGCATTGTAGCGAGTTGCTGCAGAAACAACTCTGTTCTCAAGATTCTGCTTAACATCGTCGCTAGATGAGCGCTCAAGGTTAACAGTATTTGTCTGTTGCTTAGTCATGTAGTCTTGAGGGAATGCACCTAACTTAGCCAAATAAGCTGAGATAGATCCATTTCCGTTTTGGATAATTTCGCGAAGAGTGAAAAGAGGCGCATACTGAGATGCTTTCTTTTCTGCTTCGAAAATAATCTGAGTTAAAGTCGCAGCCGTGATGTCATTTTTAGTCTTATTATCGATAACCATCACTTCTTCATTAGTGCGAATCATTTTTGCGATATCATCTAGAGTCACATAGCAGCTTTGTTGCGTGTCATAAAGCTTGCGATTTTGATAGCGCTTAATGATTTTAACTTTTGAATTAGGCTTCGAAGTCATTGTTTCGTTTTGGTTGATCAAAGTGCCTCCCAATTTGAAATTCCGCCAAGGTCCAAGGGAACGTGCTGAGTTATTCAGCTAGCCCCCGCCAGATGGGCGCAACCTATCCCTGCCGCCACATGTTGTCAAGCGCTGCTATCTCGAAAAGAAATAACTTGTTGCATTACTTTTTCGGCAGAAAAGGAGCTCAAATTGCACCTTTCAAAGAAAAACTAGACTCAGGTCTAAAGTTTTATCGGCGCTCTCCGATCTGATTATAACGAGTCTTTGGTCGAAGAGGGTGGTATAAATGATAAACCAACAAAATCAAGAAGTTAGAGCCTCTGGGGTGTTTCTGACCTCGCTCCTGGTTGCCGCCTGTGCCTTTGTTCTCAAGTCTCCTTGGAGCGGAAACTCTCAGCAACTAGAGGCCGAAAAGGCCCTACAAAAGGCTCAAGTTGTTGGTTATCAAATAGTGCAACTCTATCGCGAAGCGACACCCATGAGTGGTGAAATCTCTTCAAATAGCCGCATGCCGGCATCAGCCAATAGCTTGGAGTTAAGACTGTTGGGGACCATGAGTACTGATCCTTGGGGGCAGCCCTACCGCTATCGCTTTATTAAAGAGTCAGACGAAAAGCTCAAAGTCATTGTGTGGTCAGCTGGGCCCAATCAAAAAATTGAAACCAATGAATTAGAAAAAGAAGAAAGTCTCATTTTAGAACAACCTAAATATGAAGGAGATGATCTGGGTATCACTATCGCTCTCTAGGTGAGATTAAGATTTAAAGACAATAGTCCTAATTATTACTTCCGTCTTCAGTGACCCTCATTTTGAGCCGAAAAGCTTAATGCGGAGGGCTTGCATGTCATATCAGAGAAAACTCTTAACGGGAGCACTAATACCTTTAGTTATTTCAGGATGTGCTTCAGTTCCCCACTCAGATCAAGATAAAGCAGTTTATCATGACGCCGCCTTTGATGATAAAAACCGCGCTCCCGCATCTCTTTCGCCTGGAGTTTTTAAATTTGATGGTGAAGGAGTTACCATTGATCCTCTATATTTAAGAAGTAAAGCCGACTACCACTTCTCAATGGGCGAAGCTCTGAGTTATGACGGCAACTCAAAAGAAGCTATAGAAAATTTTAAATCTGTTCTTATTTACGATAATAATGCCGCAACAGTTCACTTACGTTTGGCCGCTGAATACCTAAAGATGGGTATGATGTCTGAATCTATTGTTCAAGCGGAGCTGGCCCTCGAAAAAGATAAAAAACTTAAAGATGCACACCTTTTCTTGGGTGGCATTTACTCCGGCATGCGCTCTTATGATAAAGCCCACAAACATTATCAAACAGTTTTAAGTGCAGATCCAAAAGATCAAGAAGCACCTCTCTATATTGGCGCCCTTTACTCTGAACAAAAGAAGTATGATAAGGCTGTGGAGTATTTTCAACGTTTGATTAAATTAGAAGACTATCCAACACCTCATATTGCTTGGTACTATATTGGCCGCGTTCGTTCGGAGCAGAAAACACAAAAAGCTAAAGAAGAAAGTATCAAGGCTTTCGAGCAGTCTCTAAAAATAAAGCCTAATTTTGCAGATTCAGCTATTGCTTTAGCAAATGTGTATCTCACGCAAAATCAATTAGAATCAGCTATTAAGATTTACAAAAACTTTCAATCAGAGAATGGCGCAGATCCGCGAATAGCCGAAGCTCTTGCGCAACTTTTTATTGAAAAAGAAGACTACGATCAGGCAGCTGAGCAATTAGAGATCGTAGAGAAGGCTGGGGATTCCTCTCTGGCAGTAAGAATGAAGTTGGCTCTCTTGCTTATAGAGCTCAAAAAATATCCACAAGCCATTGCTAAGCTAGAAGAGATTGCTCAAGAAGCTCCAGATTCTGACAAAGTGAGATTCTACCTTGCGGCAGTTTATGAAGAGACTGGAAAATATGAGTTGGCAGTAGCAAACTTCAAAAAAGTTCCAGTAAGTTCACAGTTCTACTCGGAATCGATGGTCCACGCTGCTTATCTTAAAAAAGGCTTGGGCAAAGCAGATGAAGCCCTTGAGTTATTAAGTGAAGCTATCACTAAAAAACAAGATAACCCCCAGTTGTTTGCGATGTTAGCATCCTTACAAGATGATAAAGGATTAACTCAAAAAGCAATTGCAACTCTCGCCAAGGGTATTGATCTTTATCCAGACTTTGCACAACTAAGATTTTATTACGGCACTATGCATGACAAGCTCGGCAAAAAAGAAGTCGTCGTAGAAGAAATGAAAAAAGTGTTAGAACTCGATCCTGATCATGTGCAAGGCATGAACTACCTCGCATTTACGTGGGCGGAGATGGGAGCTAATCTTAAAGAAGCAGAAGCCTTAGCGCAGAGAGCTCTTTCTATGGAGCCTAAAGATGGCTATATTCTTGATACTTTAGGTTGGGTTTATTTTAAACAAGGTAAGTTTTCTGAAGCTATCAAAATGTTAGAGGCAGCTCATAAGCTTCAACCTGAGGTGAGTATTATTGCAGAGCACTTAGGTGATGCTTATATTAAAAAGAGCATGATTGAAAAGGCTCTTAAAATGTATGAAAGAGCACTGGCATTAGAAACCGATCGTTCTAAGATCCAAGAATTACGCGCCAAGATCACCTCTTTGGAACGTCAACAAATTGATACGGCCCAGAGAAGCCCTGCCTCGGTTCAGCCGTAACTCTAGATTTTTTAAAATATCAGCAGATTCAAAAAAGGCTCCCACGGGGAGCTTTTTTTATGGGTGAATAATTGCACTTAAATAGTGATGTTTAAAATGCGGTTCGAAATCCCTTATAAGCTCGGCTGAGTGAGAACAGAAGCAGCGGCAAAACTAAAATAAGGCCAAGGCCAAAAGGTAATAAGCCCATAATAACCAAGACGGTATAAAGTAAAGAATATGTCAGCAAGGAGCGCCAGTGTTTAGCTCCCTGCTTGAGGGCAAACTCAAAATCTTTTATAGATGACAAAGGGTATGTGCCAATTCCTACAGGCGAATAAGTTATAACCAGCACAAAAACTGCAAACCAAACAATGGAAAAATGCGCTAACAGAGAAGGAATCGCGCCAGCGATTTTTGAAAGGTAAATATCACCAGCAGAGTCCATGAAAATAAACGCCGGAGTCGTAACTAGAGCTAATGTGACTCGGGTAAAATCGAGTTGTAGCTTAAGACCTTTGAGAAAGCTGATAATACCGATATCTTGAGACAAGTTTACGGAACTCAAAAAACTCAAGCTCAGCACACAAAAAAGCGCGGTTAAAAAGCCACCCAATAGAGAAAAACTCTTCAAAAAAAGTATGGAAGCCAAAAATAGGACTGCAACACTTAAAGTCAATCGAGAGTGCTCACGACAAATCTTAAAACTATCTTTTATGTTTTCGCTGTAGGTTTTCATTGAAGTGAACCTTTGTTTTCAATATGCTCGATGTATGATCAAAAATGACATTATAATTCTTAATTTGCTATTTCTTTTTTTATTAGGCTGTGCCACCACGCAAAAGTCAGTGAGCCCTCAGCAAGCGCAAGTAACAAAGTGGGAAACCAAAGCTCAGATTCTTAATAAAAAAACTGGGAAGTCACAAAATTTAAATATCGACATCTTGAGCAATCATCAGACGGATATGCGTATCGAGGTTTCAGCGATGATGGGTTATCCAGTGGCGACAGTTGTTGTTGCCAACAATGAGCTGAAATCTGCTGTGCACACACAAAAAAAATTCTTTGCTGGAGTTGCAAACGCACAAACAATGAGAGCGGCAACGGGAGTGGAGCTTGAGCCTAAGGATTTGCGGCTGCTTACAGAAGACTTCGATTCTGGCAAAGAGGGCTGGCAGTGCGATAAAGATGCCAGTGGCTTTAATGTAAAGTGCGAGCAGCCTAAGCGAAGCATTTCTATTGAATGGCTGACCCGAGCTCCAGAAAGCAAAAAGATCGCCCTAAAGGCCCCTTTGTTCGATATGACTTGGGTTTTTGTGGGGAGCCCGACTTCGGTCGAGCCAAAACCTGCTCTATTTCTATTAAACGCTCCCTCGGGATATAAAACGATACAGATTAAATAAAGAATTTTTTAACCGTCTTGATATGAGGCATAATCTAAGGTGTAGGGGTTTTTTACCCAAGATACCTCCCACCCACCAAGGAGAGAGTCATGGCCTCTAAGATCGACTTTAATTCCATCGTCAACAACTGGAAGAATGCAAGCACGGCTGCGCAAGCACATTGGACCGGCACTTTTGATCAATACTTAGATTTGGTCAAAGCCAATCCCAAGCTTACGCGCAATGCTTTTCAACGTATGTATGACATGATCATCGAAGAGGGCACTGAGACTTATATCGACTTTAAAAAAGAAGTCGTCCGCTACAAATTTTTTGATGATCTTCACAATAATGGTAAAGATGCTGTCTTCGGGTTAGATGTTCCGATCATGAAATTAGTGAATGTGCTCAAAGCTGCTGCTTTGGGATATGGCACCGAAAAGCGTGTCATTCTTTTGCACGGACCGGTGGGAAGTGCCAAATCTACAATCTGCCGCATGCTCAAAAAAGGTTTAGAAAAGTACTCTCGCTCAGATGGTGGAGCTCTGTACACTTTTGAGTGGATTGATGAAAAGGGAGAACTAGATGGTCTTCTTGGAAAGAATGTTAAAGCTTTTCCTACACCCATGAACGAAGAGCCTCTTCTTTTAATCCCTGAAGATATGAGAGCTAGTGTTTGTGAAGCTATTAACAAAGGGCAAGAAGGCTCTTACAGAATTCATATCGAAGGCGAGCTTTCACCTCCATCGCGTTTTATCTTTAGACAGCTCATGGACAAATACAATGGGGACCTTATGAAAGTCCTCTCTCACGTGAGAGTGAAGCGATTCTTCCTTTCTGAGGCAGACCGCGTAGGCATTGGCACTTTTCAACCCAAAGATGAAAAGAACCAAGACTCTACGGAGCTTACTGGTGACATCAATTACAGAAAGATTGCTGAGTACGGTTCTGATTCTGATCCACGTGCATTTAACTTTGATGGTGAATTTAATGTTGCCAATCGCGGTATGATTGAGTTCGTTGAGGTTTTAAAACTTGACGTGGCATTCTTGTACGATCTCTTAGGAGCGTCACAAGAGCATCGTGTGAAACCAAAAAAGTTTGCACAGACTCATATTGATGAAGTGATTATTGGACATACCAATGAGCCAGAGTATCGTCGTTTGCAAGATAATGAGTTCATGGAGGCCCTTAGAGATAGAACTGTAAAAATAGACATTCCTTATATCACTAAACTTCGGGATGAAGTTAAAATTTACAAAAAGGATTTTAATCCCCAAAAAGTTAGAGGTATCAGTATTGCTCCACACACTGTAGAGATGGCTGCAATGTGGGCGATTCTCACTCGACTTGAAAAGCCCAAGAAGGCCAATCTAACTCGTCTGCAAAAGTTAAAACTTTATGACGGAAAAACCCTTCCAAACTACACTGAAGACAACGTGAGGGAGTTGAGAAAAGAAACGGGTCGAGAGGGGCTTATCGGAATATCTGCTCGATATATACAAGATAAGCTTTCCAACGCACTGGTCAACGCTCAACAGTCTAACAAGGGCTCTGTGAATCCATTTATGGTTTTTAAGGAGCTCGAATCTGGATTAAAGCATCACTCGCTCATTGCGGATGAAGAACTTAAGGCTGACTACCGAGAACTCTTGGGTATTGTATTGCAGGAGTATGAAGAAATTATCAAAGCTGAAGTCCAAAGGGCAATTAGTGCAGATGAAAGTGCCATGGCGCGATTGTGTTCTAATTATATAGATAATGTAAAAGCTTATACGCAAAAAGAAAAAGTTCGCAATCCATTCACAGGCAATGATGAGGAGCCAGATGAGCGACTGATGAGGTCTCTGGAAGAAAAAATTGAGATCCCCGAATCACGCAAGGATGATTTCCGCCGTGAGATCATGAACTATATTGGAGCCCTCGCCTTGGAAGGTAAGAAGTTTAACTTTAAGATGAATGAGCGCTTGCACAAAGCGCTAGAGTTAAAACTTTTTGAAGACCAAAAAGACAGCATCAAGCTTACAACTCTTGTCAGCAATGTTGTTGATAAAGACACGCAAGAAAAAATTGATATTGTTAAAACACGTCTCATCAAGGACTTCGGGTATGATGAAATCTCGGCTACGGATGTCTTGCATTACGTTGCTAGTATCTTTGCCCGTGGGGATGTAAAGAATAAATAATGTCGATTAAAGAAGACCAATCTCGTTTTAAGAATATCGTGCGTGGCAAGGTCAAAGAAGACCTTAAAAAATACGTCACGCAAGGAGAGATGATTGGAAAGAGGGAGAATGAATTTGTTAAAATTCCTCTCCCACAAATCGATATTCCCAACTTTCGTTATGGTCCAAAGCAGCAGGGTGGAGTTGGGCAAGGGCAGGGTGAGCCTGGTGAAGCCATGGGTGAAGAAGGTGATGGTAAAGGCCAAGCCGGCGACCAACCCGGAGAGCATGTCCTTGAAGTTGAATTCTCCATGGATGAGTTAGCACAAATTTTAGGAGAAAAGCTTCAGCTTCCAAATATTGAGCCCAAAGGTCATAAGTCGATAGACACAACAAAAACAAAATACACAGGACTTGCGCCGGTGGGTCCTGAGGGGCTTCGTCACTTTAAGAGCTCTTATAAAAAAGCGTTAAAAAGATATGTTTCTGGTGGAAGCTATAACCCTGATGAGCCTGTGATTATTCCAATTCGCAGAGATATGCAGTACAAGTCCTTTAAAAAAGTGACTCAGCCCCAGACCCAGGCAGTTGTCATTTACATGATGGACGTGTCAGGCAGTATGGGAGATGAACAAAAAGAAATTGTGCGTTTAGAATCCTTTTGGATTAATACATGGCTTAAGAAACACTACAAAGGATTAGAAACTCGTTTTATTATTCACGATGCTGCAGCAAAAGAAGTAGACGAAGACACATTCTTTAGAACCAGTGAGTCTGGTGGAACCTTGATCAGTTCTGCTTATAAACTGTGTAAAGAAATCATTGAGACCGACTATCCACCTCATCAATGGAATATCTATCCATTTCACTTTAGTGATGGTGATAATTGGAGCAGTGATGACACCAAGCTTTGTCTAAGTCTGATTAAAGAATTCTTTTTGCCTAACGTAAATGTATTTAGTTATGGCCAAGTAGAAAGCAAATACGGCAGTGGTCAATTTTTAAAAGATCTAGAAAAAGAATTTGGCAACGATGAGAGAGTGACCGTGAGCCAAATCGAAAGCAAAGACAAAATCTTAGATTCTATTAAGGACTTTTTAGGAAAAGGACGGTGATATGGCAAACCTCACACCCGAACTTGAAGCCGAGAGAGTTAAAATTGCAAAATACGCAAAAGATTTTGGTCTAGATTACTTTGAAACTATTTTTGAGCTAATCACTTACGATCAAATCAATCAATTTGCTGCTTATGGTGGTTTTCCAGTGAGATATCCACACTGGAAATTTGGTATGGAGTATGAACACCTCTCCAAGTCCTATGAATATGGGCTATCAAAGATCTATGAAATGGTGATCAATACCGATCCTTGTTATGCTTATTTGATGGAAGGTAATGCCATGATGGATCAGAAGCTGGTCATGGCTCACGTTTATGGTCACTGCGATTTTTTTAAGAACAATATCTGGTTCTCAAAAACGAATCGTAAAATGATGGACCAAATGGCAAATCACGCCGTTCGTATTCGCCGCTATATTGATCGTTATGGCCAAGACACCGTAGAAAATTTTATTGATGTTTGTTTGAGTTTAGAAAACTTAATCGACCGCCATAGTCCTTATGTTGAAAAGAGCCAAAATCAGCAGGCTCCCGATCGAGAGAATAACTTTCTTTTGCGCGTAGATCGTGATTATATGCGCGACTACATAAATCCTCCTAAATTTGTAGAGGAGCAGAAGAAGAAAGCTCAAGAAGAATTTATTCGCAAACATTTAAAGTTCCCCAAAGAGCCCGAAAGAGATGTGCTTAAATTTCTTCTGAATTTTGCGCCTCTTGAAGACTGGCAACAAGATGTCATGTCTATTATTCGTGACGAAGCTTATTACTTTGCTCCGCAAGGGATGACAAAGACAATGAATGAAGGTTGGGCATCTTATTGGCACAGCCGATTGATGACAGAAAAAATTCTAAATGATTCTGAGATTATTGATTTTGCCTCCACGCATGCAGGCACAATGGCAATGGCTCCCAACGGTTACAATCCCTATAAAGTGGGTATTGAACTCATGCGTGATATTGAGGATCGTTGGAACAAAGGGAAGTTTGGTCTTGAGTGGGAAAAATGCGATGACGTCAAAGAACGTAAGCATTGGGATAAAAAACTAGGACTGGGACAAGAAAAACTTTTTGAAGTTCGCAAGATCTATAATGATGTCACTTTTATCGATGATTTTTTAACAGAAGATTTTTGTGTACGTAATAAAATGTTCGTCTACAAATTTAACAAGCGGACCAATCGTTTTGAAGTGGACACTCGAGACTTTAAAGCGATTAAGGCAAAGTTGTTATTTCATATGACAAATTTTGGTCAGCCCATCATTCGCATCGAAGATGCTAATTTTGAAAATCGCGGAGAACTGTTGTTAACTCATCTTCATGAAGGCATTGATATGCAGCCAGATTATATTTCTGCAACACTTGCGAACTTGCACAAAGTTTGGACGCGACCAGTTAATATCGCTACTATTATGGACAATGAACCTCAGCTCTGTAGATTTGATGGCAGGGAGTACAGTGTTCATAAAATTGGGGAGCCTCAACAGGCAAAATCTGATGACACTGCAAAGTAAGTCATGAGCAACAGTCGTCTCGTTTATTCAACAGATCCAAGAGACAATGTTATTTGTCCAAAATGTCGGTTGAAAAAAATTGACTGCAAATGTATTATTGAGGAAGCAGTTCAAATCTCACAGATTCATGCGGTCTTCCGTTTAGAAAAAAATGGTCGTGGCGGGAAAACCGTTACAGTCTTGGATCAGCTGCCGAAGAACACGGAGTTTCTAAAAAATCTTACCAAAGAATTTAAAGCTAAGTGTGGTTCTGGTGGAACTTTTGAGATCACTGATAAGTGCGGAGTCATCGAAATTCAAGGTGACAAACGTGAAGTTATGAAGAAAATTTTACAGAATAAAGAAATCAAATTTAAAGGAATGTGAAAATTTTTTCTAACACAGGACCTAAGGTGAGTTGTTTCTTATAAAATACTAAGGCATCGTAAGGTCATGGAAATAGAGCAATTGTGGAGGCACAAATTGGCGGCGAAGAAGATTGTAATCGTAGACGATTACGAGGAGAGCTGTAAGCTCTTATCTGAAATTCTAAGTACAGAGTATGAATGCACCTATACTCCTGATAGCACCAAGGCCATGGATCTAATCAATCATATCAAACCTGACTTAGTTATTTTAGATTACAAAATGCCTGGTTTATTGGGAGTAGACGTTTGTCGTCTTATTCGTGAAAACCCAGGCACAAAAGGCACAGCAATTGTTTTTGTTTCAGGTGCAGCAACCATCGATGAAAAGATCAGAGCATTTGAAACAGGCGCTGATGATTTTATTTCTAAGCCCTTTCATGTTAAAGAACTCATGTTAAGAATCAAAGCTCGTCTTTCAGAAAAAGAATCTGATGTGACATCTGAGCTCGTTGCCGCAAACTTAAGAATGAATTTATTGTCGCGACAAGTTTTTGTAGATGGCGAAGAAGTCAGTCTCACGCCCAAACAATTTGATATTTTAAAAATGTTAGTTGCTTCGAAAAATAATCTTGTGACTCGCGAGAAGTGCCTTCAAGAGATTTGGGGTGACTCCGAAGTGACCTCAAGAAATGTTGATTCTCAAATCAACTATCTCAAGAGAAAGATTGAAAAATTTAATGGCAGAATAACAGCAGTGCCAAGTCTGGGTTACCGACTGGAAGTTCAAGAAAACAAATAAGAATAAAAAAAGCGCTCTTTAAGAGCGCTTTTTTGTTTCTAAATGTTTTTTCACTAACTTCTGAATATTTTCAAAATCTTTTGTGCTTTCTATCATCTTAATAGTGCGTGCTTGCTCACTGGCCATCTGTTGCATTTGTGTTACGCGCTCCTTAGAAGGTGGATGCGTGCTCAATGCATCAGAGAGGGCAGACATTAGTGGGTCTTTGTTGCCTTTTGATTGCTGTTCCATTTTTAAAAGCTTTTCGTAAAACAAGCCAACCTTGTCCTTATCGTAGCCGGCCTTTACCGCAGTTCTAAATCCAATACGATCGGCTTCCATTTCATCTTCGCGCGAGTTGGCCATAAAAGCATACTTCTGAATGAGCAGTCCTCCACCGGCGCCTGCAGCTGCGCCATAGGTGGCAGCTTTTTGTAAACATTCATTATCGCCTTTTTTGCAGACCAACTGTCCTAAACCAAAACCGACGATTCCGCCAAGAAGGCCACCGCCAGCTGCATACATCCAAGATTTGTTTTGTTCTTTTTTGGCTTTTTCCATTCTCTCGGCAGTGTGACGAGCTTGAATGTGGCCAACCTCGTGACCAATAACACCTGCGAGCTCTGCTTCGGTGTCGGCCATGGCAATTAAAGGAGCGGTAACAAAAACAGTTCCAGCAGGAAGTGCAAAGGCATTTACATAATCAACATCCACAACTGTAAAATTATAATTGTAGGGGTTGCCTTCAAGATTACTTGCGGCAACAACTTTGCGACCAAGATTAGAAATGTACCCTTGCATTTGAGAGTTCTGAAGAGGTGGGTAGTCTTTTTTCATTTGTGGTAGAACCTCTTGGGTCATACGCTTCTCGTCAGCGACAGTCATGCTGGTAGTTTGGCCGGAGTTGTCACCTTCTCTCTGGCGGTGTTGTTTCTGGGCGCAAGATGCCAATAAAATGCCAAGTGAAGCCAAGAAAGCTCTGCGTCCCATAGGGGTGCTAGTCCATTCTTTCAAGACAGAATCTAAATTTTGAAGAGCTTCTTTTTCATTCATGAAAGTCCTCCGGATTAGGGTTTATTTAATAAGTGTCTTTTTTTTAAAAGTTTTTCTACAGCTGCCTTTGCTTTGGGATATGGAGTCCACAGGTCTAAAACTTTAGAGATTGGCATCCATTCAAAGCCTTTGTTGTATTCAGCATCTTTCACCACTGTTGGAGAGGATTCTGGATTTAATAATCGGGCCAGAAAATAAGTAGTATGGCAAGAAACCAAGGTGCCCTTCCACATAAAATCAAATTCTTTGGATACGGAGAGGTCGGGTACAATCTCTATACGGTAACCTGTTTCTTCAAAGGCTTCGCGCTGAGCTGTCTCTATTGGGGCTTCGCCCTCATCCACTCCGCCTCCGGGCAAAGTGTAAATATGGCGCCCATCTTCGGGATCTTGTAGGTGGACAACAAGAATATGATTGTCTTTTAGTACGAGGGCCTCGGCTCTTTTGCGTACTTGTTTGTGTGTTTCAGCTTGTTTTTTTTGACTGCGTTTATTTTGAAAAAAATCAGTGAGGAGTTGAGAGCTTTCGTGAGCACAAATTCCACTATGAATTTCGCAGCGATGATTGAGGCGCTGATCCGTGAGGGTTTGATAAAGACTTTCGACGGCGCCACCTTTGGGGTCAGCGGCACCATACACCACCGTGCCGACGCGCGCTTGAGAAATAGCACCTGCACACATCAAGCAGGGTTCAAGGTTCACGTAAAGAGTGCAATCTTCAAGGCGCCAGTTATTGCGTTTTTTGGCAGCCCGGTGGAGGGCAAGAATTTCGGCGTGCCCTAAAGGAGTTTGTAAGGTCTCGCGCTGATTGATTGCCGAGGCGATAAGGCCTTCGGGGCCCACGACCACAGCTGCTACTGGAACTTCACCACGGGCTCCCGCTTTAGTCGCAAGTTTCAGGACTTTATTCATCCAGTAAAGATGTTGGGACTCAGGGTTTTGTGAGGCGCTCACGGCAACTCCTTGAAAGTGATTTTCTATTTTGTCTAAAAATATAATAAAAATCTAGTGTTTCCATGAAGTTAGCAACTTGGTCTGGGGCCAATGGCCGTCTGTGGCAAGAGTCTACGTTTTACCAATAATTTTAAAAGCTTAGGTTGCTCAAAATCTAAGCTTTTGATATAAGTTTGCGTTCCACATCGAGAGGAAGGTGATTTTCCGTGGCATTAGTTAAAATCAGAGACGGCGAAAGCTTTGAAGCAGCTTTCAGAAAATTTAAAAAATCTTGCGAAAAAGCAGGAATTCTTTCTGAAGTGAAAAAGCGTGAGCACTTTGAGAAGCCATCAGTACGCTTGAAAAAGAAGTCGTTGGCAGCTCGTAAGCGCGCAGCTAAAAAAACAAGAAAAGGCTGGAACGACTAATCCATCTTTGGGAGGCTTTAGTGGAACTTCGTGATAAACTCATGGCTGACTTAAAAGTCGCTATGGTTGCAAAAGACATGTTAAAGGTTAACACCATTCGTTTTGTACAAGCTGCGATTAAAAATCGTGAGATTGACATGCGCCCTAACCCCATCACAGGGGAAGAGGTTATGGCTGTTTTCAAAAAGCTAGTTAAGCAGCGCAAAGAATCCATTGAGCAATACTCAGCAGCTGGTCGTACTGACTTGGTCGATCAAGAAACTGCTGAATTAAAAATTCTCGAAGCTTATCTTCCGGCTCAAATGGGCCGCGAAGATGTTGAGAAAATAGTGAGCGAAGTGATTGCTGCCGTAGGTGCCACGTCAATTAAAGACATGGGAGCGGTGATGAAAGAAACCATTGCTCGCACTCAGGGCGCAGCAGACAATAAACTAGTGAGTGAAATTATCAGAACAAAGCTTTCTTAAAGTTAGGAAGGCCAATGAGATTTTCTCCTGAATTTGTTGAGCGAGTTGCGGAAGCAAATAACTTAGTCGACATTATTTCTCAGTACACACAATTAAAACCAAGTGGAAGCGGCCTCATGGGCCGCTGTCCATTTCCGGATCATCAAGAAAAAACCCCAAGTTTTTCTGTCTCAGAACTCAAACAAGTTTATCACTGTTTTGGCTGTCATAAAAAGGGCAACATTTATACTTTTCTGCAGCAATACAACGGCATGAATTTTCCAGAAGCTGTAGAGTATTTGGCAAACCGCGCAAGTATTCCATTACCTGTAAATGAGTCTTTTGGTGAAAACCAACAGCGCGACCGTGAGCAAGAGAAAAAGAAACTGCTGTTAAAAGTAAATAAGCTAGCGGCTCAATACTTTTCAGAGCAGTTGCTTTTAACTCGCCCAGATCATCCCGTGCGCCTCTACATAAAAAAAAGAGGGCTTAGCGAAGAAACGATTCAGACTTTTGGAATTGGTTATGCGACGGCAGAGTGGGATGGTTTAGAAAAATATTTAGTCCAAAAAGGCATTCCTCTGGCTTTAGCCGAAGAAGCTCGTCTTTTAAAAGCGCGGACTCAAGGCAAATCAGGTTATTATGATATTTTTCGTGATCGCCTGATGTTTCCAATTACCACGCCAATGGGTGAGCCCGTTGCTTTTGGTGGCCGGATTATTGATGCCGGTGAACCAAAATATTTAAATTCGCCAGAGACACCCGTATTTGTGAAGGGGCGAGTTCTTTATGGCCTTAATCAAACAGCACGCTACATTCGCACCGAAGACGTAGCGTTGATTGTTGAAGGTTACATGGATTTGGTTTCGCTCTTTCAGGCAGGAATTAAAAATGCTGTGGCTACTATGGGAACTGCTCTCACTCCTGAACATGGTAAGCTTTTAAAGCGTATGACTCGAAATGTAGTTGCTCTTTTTGATGGAGATGCGGCAGGCGTTGAAGCAGCTGAGAGATCTTTGCCAATTTTACTAGCGGCAGATCTTTATCCCAAGGGTCTTACTTTGCCAGATAAAATGGATCCAGATGATTTTGTAAAACAGTATGGTGCTGATGCTCTAAAATCTGAGCTAGATAAAGCTCCAGATTTGTTTTCTATGGTTTTAGAGCGATGGCTTGAGGGCTATCGGGGGGAATCATCACAAAAAGTACAATTTGCTGATAAAATTAAACCCATTTTTAATGCCATTCCCGATGCTCGTTTGCGAGATCTGTACATTAGCGAAGCAGCTTCTCGTCTGGGGGTTGCAATTCCGTGGCTGCGACAAGCCGTTGGCTTATCGGCTGGACCTACTTCGGTGCGGCCTAGCAGCATTCATCGCACAGGTTATAAAGGTGAGGACGAATCACCTGCGGCCCCGGCATTAACGTCAGAAAACGAAAAAATATCCCTCAAAGAAGCGCCAAAAGTTGAACTAATTCTAATGAATTTGATACTCAAAAGTCGTGCCAACTTTGATCAGTTTTTAGAGCAAAATATGATCGACTCCGTTCACAGTGAGGGCGTGAGAAGTATTCTTACAAAGGCCGTCGATGTTTATAGACAAGATCTAAATAAGTTTGATAAATTGACCAGTCTGTTAGTTAATTACGTAGATCGACCCGAACTGCTTTTTGCCAATGAATCGAACTTATTGAGCAGTGAAGGTTTTGATCAAGAAGCTGAGAGCAAACTTTTGCAAGATTGTTTTAGGCGAGTGCGCGAGAATTTTCTTAAAGAACAAACGCGCCAGTTAGCAAAGGAATTAAAGTCTGAACTGACTTCAGAAAAGTTGGAACAGATTATGAATATTCAGAGAAGTCGGCTTTCTTTGAAAAAAGGGAACCAGTCGTAAATCCATTCGTAGGGTGGGGTTTTGATGAAACCAAGCGTACCAAATAATGTAGCGAAAGAGCCAGCTAAAGTGCTGACTCTCGCAGAACAAGAAACTCTTATTAAAGAGGAAATTCAACGCTTTATTAAGCTTGCCAAAGACAAGGGTGCCCTTGCTATTGAAGAGATTAATGAGTTGTTGCCTCAAGAAATCATTGCGCCATCAGTGCTTGATTCTTTCATGCAGGCTCTTGAAGCCAACGGTGTAGTAATTACAGAGTTGTCTGAAAGTTCGAAAGGTGATGAGTCTGACAGTTTATTCTCAGATTCTGCTGAAGAGGACGAAGAAGTTGATGAAGATGAATTAGCAGAAAGTGAAGATGTAAAGGGTAATGACCCTGTACGTCTTTATCTGCGCAAGATGGGAAGCGTTTCACTTTTAACTCGTGAGGGTGAAGTTGAAATTGCTCGTCGTATTGAAAAAGGGGAACGAGAAATCGTTCGTGCCATTCTTTTATCTCCATTAGGAACTTATGAAATTATTCAACTTGGTAAACGTCTTGATGAAGGACGTATCAAGGTTAAGTCTATTTTCCGTGGCCTTGAGGATGAAGATACTCAGTACGATGAAAAAGAATACATCGATAAAATTCATGAACTCATCGGTAAAGTGACTGAGTATCAAACAGCTGCTCACAAGATGTTTGAAGTGCTCCGCAAAGAGGACACGACTCCTGCAGCTCGAGAGAGCAACATGAAGGAGTTGGTGAAGCTTAACGATCAATTGATGTTAAACTTCGAATCCATCAACTTTAATCGTAAGACGATCAACCGTATTGTGATTAAATTTAAAAACCTCGTAAATCGCATGGGCACTTTGCGCCGTCGTATCAAAGAGGGTGTTGAAAGAACTTTCTCCAAAGATGTTAATGCAGTGACTGAGAGACTTAAGTTGATCGAGTCTAACGAGAAGGAATTAACTCGTATGACTCGCGAGACGGGACTTAACTATAACAAGTTCCGCTCTTATGCGATTCAAGCTCAAGAAGCTGAAGTACGTTTAAAGCGTCTTGATGCAGAGACTGAGATGAACTACAAGTGGATCCAAGATACTTATACAGCTATCTGGAAGGGTGAGCGCGAGGCTGATGCTGCAAAGGCAGAATTAGTAGAAGCAAACTTACGTCTTGTGGTTTCTATTGCAAAAAAATACACAAACCGTGGCTTACAGTTCTTGGACCTTATTCAAGAAGGTAATATCGGTTTGATGAAGGCTGTTGATAAATTTGAATACCGCCGTGGTTATAAGTTTTCTACTTATGCAACTTGGTGGATTCGTCAGGCGATCACTCGTGCTATTGCCGATCAGGCGCGCACAATTCGTATCCCTGTGCACATGATCGAAACTATCAATAAGCTTGTTCGTACGTCTCGTTATTTAGTTCAGGAACTTGGCCGTGAGCCAATCCCTGAGGAAATCGCAGAGAAGATGGATATGCCTGTGGATAAAGTGCGTAAGGTGCTTAAAATTGCCAAGGAGCCTATTAGTTTAGAGACTCCAGTGGGTGAAGAAGAAGATTCTCACTTAGGTGATTTTATCGAAGACAAAAAGGTGATCAATCCAGCAGAGGCTATTATCAATTTGAACTTGGCAGAACAAACTCGCCGCGTGCTTTCTACATTGACGGCTCGTGAAGAGAAGGTTTTGCGTATGCGTTTTGGTATCGGTGAAGAGTCTGACCACACTTTAGAAGAAGTAGGTCAGGACTTTAACGTGACACGTGAACGTATTCGTCAGATCGAGGCCAAGGCTTTAAGAAAGCTGCGCCATCCGTCTCGTTCAAACAAGCTTAAGTCTTTTGTTGAATAAGAAATTGCGAATAATATTTGCAAAAAGGGCCCAAGAGGGCCCTTTTTTTTTGCCGAGGCATGCTTTTATGCTTATAGCTTCTGAGTCAAAAAGAGGAAGGGCATGAAAAATATGTTTTTGGGAATCATCATTATAACAATAGGTCTTTTGGTCCTATTGAATTCTATTTTTGGTTTTAACTTACCAGTGATTAAAATCTTGTTCGGTATTGCTTTGATTTATTGGGGTCTAAAGGTGCTTTTTGGCAGTTTTGAGTTAACCCAAAAGATCGAAATGCAGAAGCGAGCTACCGATCGCGAGGCAATATTTGCAGAATCAGAGTTTTCGCTTAGAGAGCAGAATAAGGATGAATACGTCACGGTGTTTGGTTCTTCAACTATGGATCTCAGTGATTTGACTGAAGTGCCTAAGGATGAAATCGAGTATGTGGTGGTCATGGGACGCTCTAAGTTAATCCTGCCCAAAAGTATTCCAGCCATTGTTTACACTCAGTCTGTAATGTCTAATACTGACTTTAAAGAGGGGCAGAAAAACGTAGTCGGCTCCATTGCTTTTAAGAACTCCTTGTATAAGGAAGGGGAGCCTGCTCTTGTAGTCCAAGCAAAAGTGGTATTTGGTGATCTCCGTATTATTGAGGCCAAATAAATTTTTATTACGCGTCAGGTTTTAATAAAAAAAGCGAGGTGAAAGCCTCGCTTTTTTTATTTCTTTTTGCTACAGTTTT